>JABFSV010000387.1 GCA_013140405.1 Methyloglobulus sp.
CATCCGATTTTAGCGGCGAAAAATCACGTGGCGGTTAATGCCTTCGGCTGCCCGCGTTCGTCCTCGGTTCGTCACGATGCACAACTCCCCTTCGGTACGCTGTGCATCACGACTGCCCAAATGACTTGACGCCGTGTCGGATGGCCTTGCATGTTGACTACGCTTCCGCTCGCGCTCCAACTCCGTCAACACGCCCGGCCCCTACGGCTACGCGGGGGTCGTCGTACACCGCTCCACTAGCGTTACGCTTCCGTGTACTCCTTCAGAGAGGCAGGGTTAACACCGCCGATAGTAGTGGTGTAGCCAGTAAGGTTCGCCCAGTTCACCACTACCTACGATCTATTTTAAACCGATGCCAAACCGGCAATATTGTAACCACAATCAACGTAAGTAATTTCTCCGGTAATGCCCGAAGCTAAATCGGAACACATAAAGGCAGCGGCATTACCGACTTCTTCAATCGTTACGTTTTTCCTGAGCGGGGCAGTATCTGCCGCCTTATTCAACATGGCTTTAAAATCATTGATGCCCGATGCGGCAAGCGTCCTGATGGGGCCTGCTGATATGGCATTGACCCGTGTACCTTCTGGCCCCAACGCCACAGCCATGTAGCGGACATTGGCTTCCAAGCTGGCTTTGGCAACACCCATGACATTGTAATTGGTAATCGCCCGTTCCGCGCCGAGATAGGTTAATGTTAGCAAAGAACCATTACGACCTGCCATCATAGAACGCCCCGCTTTTGCTAAGGCAGTAAAGCTGTACGAACTGACATCATGGGCAATCCTGAAATTGTCGCGGGTGGTGACATCGACATAATCGCCATTCAGCGCATCACGCGGCGCAAATGCGACCGAATGCACGATGCAATCCAAGCCATCCCAGTGTTTGCCCAGTTGTTCAAATACGCTGTCGATATGTTCATCAATGCTGACATCGCATTCGATGATGATGTTGGAATTGCACTGTCCTGCCATTTCTTCGACACGGCTTTGCAATTTTTCATTTTGGAATGTAAACGCCAGTTCAGCGCCTTCGCGGTGCATGGCTTGTGCGATGCCCCAAGCGATAGAGCGGTTGCTCGCCAAGCCCACAATCAAAACCCGTTTGCCTTGCATAAAACCCATTGTCATCTCCCCGATGTGTTTGTTGTTACTGTTTGATTTATTGTTAAAATAGGGTTAAAAGAAACCAATACCGTCAAGTTTAGCGTTTCATGGTGAGCTGCCGAACCATGAACGACTTAACCGTTAGTCCTTCGACGACCGCAGGAAGTGCCTGTGGTACAAGCTCAGGCCGAACGGTTAAGCCCTAACTCAAGCGTTGGATTTAACCATAACCGCCCATGATGACCTGTCTTTGACTAAGAATACGATATTGTACCAAATCCTAATCCTGCTAGCGTTAGCATTGGTAGGTTGCGACCTAAATCAACTCAATAACCCTTATCCAGAGGATCAAAATGGTCAGGCGATTTTGTACCAATCTTTCGACGAACGCCCCAAGCACTTAGACCCCGCCGTTGCTTACAGCGAAAACGAATATGCCTTTATTGCCCAGATTTATGAGCCGCCTTTTCAATACCATTACCTGAAACGGCCTTATCAACTGGTTCCGTTATCGGCTAATAAAATGCCTGATATTCAATATGTTAACAAGCAAGGCGAAAAATTAAACGCTGACGCAGAAGTCAACGACATTGCTTTTACCGATTACATCATTGATATAAAGCCCAATATCCATTACCAGCCGCATCCTGCTTTGGCAAAAGCGGCAAATGGCGATTTTGCCTTTCACCATCTCAGTAAAAGCCAGATTGATTCTTTAAATACGCTGAATGATTTTAATGCCACAGGCACTCGTGAGTTAATCGCCGAAGATTATGTTTACCAGATCAAGCGCTTGGCGCATCCCAAAACGCAATCCCCGATTGCGGAAATGATGAAAAACTACATTGTCGGCTTTGGCGAGTTTTCCGAAAAAGTCAAACAACTACCCAAAACCGCCATAAAAGACGTGCAGATGGCTGGTGTTGCGGCGATCAGCCGCTATCAATACCGCATTCGTATTAACGGCAAATACCCTCAATTCATGTACTGGCTAGGCATGATGTTTTTTGCACCAATGCCTTGGGAGGCCCATGTTTTCTACGACCAGCCTGGATTGGCGGACAAAAATATCACCCTGGACTGGTATCCCATCGGCACGGGTGCTTACCTATTATCTGAAAACAACCCGAATCGGCGTATGATTCTGGAAAAAAACCCTAACTTCCATTTGGAAACTTATCCTGCCGAGGGTGAACTAGAAGATCAGCCCAAAGGCTTGCTCGATGATGCAGGTAAGCCAGTGCCTTTCATAGATAAAGTCATTTTTACGCTGGAAAAAGAAACCATTCCCCGATGGACAAAATTTTTGCAGGGCTATTTTGATGCGTCGGGTATTGCCTCGGATAGTTTCGACCAAGCGATTCAATTTACGGGCGGCAGCGCAGAATTGACTCCGTCAATGTTGGAAAAAAAGATAGTGCTGCAAACCTCTGTTGAGCCGTCCACTTTTTATATGGGCTTTAATATGCTGGATGCAACCATTGGTGGCAATACCGAACAAGCCAGAAAGTTGCGGCAAGCCATTTCAATCGCAATGGATTATGAAGAATTTATCTCGATTTTCAGGAACGGACGGGGAATTGCTGGGCAAGGCGTATTACCGCCTGGCATCTATGGCTATCAGGAAGGTGATGCAGGGATCAATCCTTACGTAGACGAGTGGATAGAGGGTAAACC
>JABFSV010000039.1 GCA_013140405.1 Methyloglobulus sp.
GGGTGAGCATATAGACTGAAAGGATCAGCCCCAAGAACAACAACCACTTCGATGCCGACTGCTGCTGACTTTTAATGGGATTGCTAATAGCCATAGATCTTGTGTAAGTTTGATTTTGCGTAATAGGGTTCATTGACATCTCCTCCTTTAGATTCTTTTAAGATAACGGGTGGTAGCAAACCACTTGCCGATGTACCACCATAAGGTATACATCAGGGTGCAAATTAAGGCAGAAAAGAATGCTGAGAGCGGTGCCGCAACTTGACCGTAAGTCCGTAACGTGCCACGTTCAATAATGCGAAGATATTCCGGCATACCGGTACGAATGTATTGGAAGCCGAACATATCGGCCACTGTCAACTGGCTATTGCCCGCTTCAACGGGGACATGGAACATGCCGAAGATAGGCCAGTTGCTAGGGTAGAATAGCAATGCGAACGCAGAGCCGCCGAAAATCGCGGTAACCGTCAGACTGTTGCTCAACATCAAGACAGCGTCCAATACGAGTGCGCTAGGCAACATGGTCGATGGCAGCACCATGTTGATGGGAAAATAATTCCACATGTGGTAGGCAAAGATTCGAGCAATCCAGGTGCCTATCGACAAACAGGCAACACACAAGGTTGCACCTAAAGGCAGGCGGAAATTAGTCCATAACACGGCTTGCACTGCCGCTGGAAAGGTAATGCCGATAATGGGCGTGACCGCTGGCCACCATTGCCTGTCTTTCCAGTCCACCCAGAAATCCCAGTCGCCAACGGTGAGCGCAAAGTGAAGGTGGAAGGAGCCTATAAACAGGAATAGCGCCAATACCAGAACAAGGTAATCGTAAGCGCGGGCTATCCGCGCCTTTTCCCCGGTGTAAGGCCGAAAAGTTGGGGTTGAAAGATTGGCTGACATCGCGAGTCTCCTAAACGAATAATGAGAGTGAATAAAAAATGCGCGTGCCTTGGAACTAAATACCTCAAGAAGGAGAGACAAAATTTAACTCTTTCGGCACGCTTGCCAATAACTTAGAGATTCACGACGTGTTTGTGAAATGTTATAAATTCATGACATCATTTAAGCAATTCATACCGGTATCAATCGAGTTTTCGACTACCATAGAACTGTTAGCCTTACCGAATAATTTTCATAAGTATCAGTAATGTCCAATTTAAGAACATTTGACCTCAATCTTTTGGTGGCCTTCGATGCGCTTATGCGGGAATTGAATGTGACCCGCGCAGCGGAGCAGATGTTCATCACCCAATCGGCGATGAGTCATACCTTGCACAAGCTCAGGCAACAACTGGATGACCCATTGTTGGTGAAAACGCCTTCCGGCATGAAACCGACGGAACGGGCGTTGGCCTTGATCGATCCAGTCAGGGCGTTATTGGCTGAAACCGAACGGCTTATCCAACCGCCGATAGCATTTGATGCGGCAACCAGCCAGCGTCGCTTTGTGCTTGCCGCCACCGATTACATTGAATTCCTGTTAATGCCCGAACTGTCAGGGTTGATCGAAAATATTGCGCCCGGTATCGACCTCCATGTCAAGCGTACCGAAACCTCATTTCCGGTGGCGCCATTGGAAAACGGCAGCCTTGATGTGGTGCTGGGTTTTGAATCGGTGTTGAACCCGCCAGCCCATTTGCACCGCCAATATCTGTTTAGCGACAAGATGGCTTGCGTGGTTAGGCAAGATCATCCTTTGATAAGCAAACCGCCATCCTTAGATGAATTTGTGGCTGTTCCGCACATGCTGATTTCACGGACAGGGAGCAACGTCGGCATCATCGACCAAGAATTAGCCGAGCTGGGCTTGGAACGGCGCATTAAACTCATCGTACCGCATTTTCTTTCTGCGCCATTGATTGTTGCTAAAACCGATATGATCCTGTCACTCCCGTACCGGATTGCCGAGCAATTTACAAAAATCGCGCCGCTGGCTATATTTCCCGTGCCACTCGAGCTGCCAGACTACGATTTATGCATGATCTGGCATCCGTTACGGGACAAAGACCCCGCCCATCAATGGTTACGGGACAAAATTATTGTTATTGCCGGGGTTATTAACTAATCATAAATGAAATTATGATTTTTGGAATCGCTCACACTTGATCTGTCATCCAGTCGTCGTAATTCTTTCGGTTATTATTGATAGTTTCAAGATGTTCTTTCTGCCAAATATTGATCGTTTTATATACCGAGCCAGCGCTTATTCCTAAAGCAGTGAGAGAATATTCAACCCTTGGCGGCATCTCTTCATAATCTACCCGCTTAATCAAGCCATCCCTTTCCAGCTCCCTAAGTTGTTGGGTCAGCATCTTCTGAGAGATGTCCGGTAACGATTTTTTTAACTGGTTAAAACGAATTGTCCCTTGGTTATGTACAGTATGCATAATGATACTCTTCCACTTACCACCAATAATTAGCAACGTGTCACGAACAGCGCAGGCATCAACGTTGCAAGGTTCGCTTTCTGGCATCAATAAATTCTTATCCATAGTCACCTAAAAGTACCTACTACCCAAAATAAATTAAACCATTACACTGTTTCTTAACATTAATTTAGCTTGAGGTAAATTTATCATGAAAAATCTGTTTACACCTGAAAATTCCGCCCTGTTGTTGATTGACCATCAAGTGGGGACAATGAGTTGGGTACGTTCACTTGAGCTGGACGTTATTAAAACCAATACGCTGGTGCTGGCAAAATCGGCACAAGCAACCGGTATGCCGGTACTACTAACATCCAGCATGGAAACCCAAGCACAAGGTCTATTATTTGCTGGGCTTCAACAAGTGTTGCCTGATGCCTATAAAAACCGAATTCAGCGAGAGGGAGAGGTTGATTGCATGACCGACCTAAATTTTAGTGCCGCAGTTGAAGCAATGCAGCGCAAAAATTTAATCATGGCAGGGATTACGACCGATGTTTGTATTGTTTATCCAGCCATAACAGCGGTTGAAGCAGGCTATCACGTACAGGTAGTTGTGGATGCTTGTGGCTCACCCACAAAATTGGGTGATGAGATCGCCTTACGGCGCATGGAAAAAGCGGGCGTGATATTAACGACAACCAATCAACTTATTGCTGAACTGGGGCAGAATTGGAGTTCCGCAAACGGTTCCAAGCTGATTGCAATCTTATTTGAAGACGTTCTATCTAAGCTTTAATGCCCGAACAAAGCTAAGATGAGCAACCAATCCATGCTGTTATACCCCGCTAAAACGCGGGAATACAAAGATTTCGGGTTTATGCGGGCTTATTTATCCTTTAAGCCTCATTTGGCTGCGGAAAGACAGTCATTTGGTTCTTTAATTACCATTGACGATGCCATATTAAATCCCGGCGCAACCGGATTTGGCTTCCATCAACACAAGGATATTGAAGTCGTCACCTTTGTCATTCAGGGCGAAGTTAGACACATCGACCCTAACGAAGAACAACATACCGGCACACTCAAAGCGAAAGGCGTACAAATCATTACCGCCGGCACTGGCATCACCCATAATGAAGAAAACCATTCCGCTGATGAGGAGCTGCATGTTTTACAAATTTGGTTCAAACCAAGACAACAAGGATTGAACCCACATTATGCAAAAAATTCCTAAACCAACCTGATTACATTAACCGGTTATCGTGTATTCTTTCACCTGATGGTCTTGATGGCAGCCTTGTTATACAACAAGATGCTCTTGTTTATTATTATCTTGCTACTTCTGCTAATTCCTTGACCTATACCGCTAAAAGTGAAAATCGGAGAATATTCATCTACTTGATCGCAGGAGATATTTCGATCAACACTGAAAAGCTAATGAAAGGGGATGGTTGTGGGCTGATTGGATACCGGAATATCGAATTGACCACCTCAACTGATGCGGAATTTTTACTGTTTGATTTAAAAGATTAATGGCATTTTGCAAAAAGTGGCTGGAAATTACCGGAATTTAGTTATCGATTGGCTTATCAAAGCCAAAATATGGCGAAGCTGCAAAATCGTAGCACGGCCATATTAATAGGCATAATGGTCATATTCCTGCTAATGAATTTGGTTAAATATTGATTCCATAAACGCTAATGAATAGTTCGCTGTAAAGAAAAAAACCTGCAATAGATCAATCACTTTTATCTTCCGGGTAAGCCAGAAGTTACTGGATTTACCCTTAATATATAAAATGGCGGCTTGGCCGATAAAACGCCACCATTTAGCATTGCAGATTGATGTAAACGATTGACGACCGCGTAAAGCTGCCCAGCTGGGCCGAAACAAAATGAATCCACCCATGAAAGGTCTGGGCTTTGCGCCAGCTGCTTATATTTTCTGTCCTCCGAAATAACGCCAATCGCGTTTTCCGCCAATTCGCCTAGATAAATATTGTTATCCTTGTCTATCGTAATCCCATCCGAAATTGGTTTGTCACTGTAGCGTTCAACGCGACTGGCCAACACTTTGTCATCCAATTTTTCGTTAACCAGATCATCCGCCTTAATCCGGTACAGGCTAAGTCCATGCATCGGCCCGAAATAAACCCATTCATTGTTCAAGTCTTCGGTAATCGGATTAACCCCGATATGCGGACGGGTTAACTTCCCTGATTTATCCTTGACTTGAATCGGCACCTTATCAATAATCAAATCGACATTTTCAGAAATAACGCTGCTGTGCCCCTCTAGCACACGTCGTGCCTTGCCTGTGTTTAGATTGACAACTATCAAGCCAGCATTTGCTCCACCCGCCGGATCGCTGATAAATATGTGATTGTGGCGAGTATCGACCGCAAAATCATTGACAAAGGCATCCTTGGGGGCAATCGGAGGTGGCAACATGATGACCTGATGCAACTTATCGGCCTTAATATCCCACCCCACCAATTTGGGTGTAACACCGCTACGCATGCCATTATCCAACATCCAGACAATCCCATTGGCAGAGCGAATACCTAGCACAGAATCAAGTTTCATCGCCGCTTTTGAATCCACATCCGCTAATTCCTTATTCGGAAATGGCGTCAGTGCATTATTTTTATATTCAACCACAGTAAATTTAGGCTGGTAAAACTGATGCAAACTTAGAATAATCCGGCCATCATCCGTTGCCGTGACATTGCCGGGGCCACTATCCAGTTCGGCTAAGATGTCGAAGTTTGATGTAGCGTGCGCCCCAACCGCAAACAAGAGCAGTAAAGAAAGGGCTGTCAATTTAGATAACGTCTTCATGCTTAACTCCTCTTAACAAATGAATTTACAACAAAGTACGCTATCCCATGAGAACTGTTAAATGATCTTTATTCATGGTGGCATTCATGAATTTTATGATCGGGTATCGTAAACACCTGTTTTTCGACACCATGCGGAATTAGCTTTACTTGTCATTTTCATAAGTTAACTGCACCATTATTCTGGAATACAGCTACCAAATGAAGCCTTCTATTGGTTGATAAAAAATCAGTAGACACCTTCACAATTCGTCATTATGCTTAACACACCTCTTCACAGAAGTGAGTATTAGGCATGGAACCTGAGTCCACTAAATTCATTGAACAAGGAGTGTTGACGCTATCTCATGAAGACTGGGATTTGGCTCGTAAGCGTACCGATATTATTGCGCCATTAGCGGCTTTAGAAACGGTTGGTCATCAAGCGGCTGATGAAGCTGCACAAGAATTAGGTGTATCCAGAAGACAGATTTATTTCCTAATTCGAAGATTCCGTGAAGGTACTAGGTTATTGACTGACCTTGCGCCAAAACGCTCAAGTGGGGGCAAGGGTAAAGGCCGATTGCCGGAAACTGTAGAAAGTATCATTCGTGAACTGATACGGAAACAGTTTATGAAAAAGCAAAAACCCACTATAGCTAAACTTTATAAGCATATTAAAAAGAAATGCAAGGTTAAGGGGTTATCCGTTCCTGCCCGTAATTCAGTTGCCTTAAGAATAAAGCAATTAAATCCGGCACAAGTAATACGAGCACGGGAAGGAACGGATGCCGCCCGATCTTTACAGTCTGCTGGGGACACACCACCCAAAATTACTTCCATCCTTGAACAAGTCCAGATCGACCATACGGTTATTGACTTGATTATCGTTGACGAACGCGACCGCCAACCCATTGGTAGACCTTATTTGACTATCGCCATTGATGTCTTTAGCCGTTGCATTGTCGGCATGTTAGTCACGTTAGAGCCACCATCGACAGTTTCTGTCGGACTCTGCCTTGCTCATATGGTTTGCGATAAGCGACCCTGGCTTGAGCAATTACAGTTGGAGGTCGATTGGCCGATGAGCGGAAAACCTAGGTCACTTTATCTGGATAATGCGGCTGAATTTAAGAGCGAAGCGTTACGTCGGGGTTGTGAACTGCATGGCATATCGCTTAATTACCGTCCACCTGGAAAACCTCATTATGGGGGTATTATCGAACGCTTGATAGGTATCATGATGGAAGAAGTTCATGATCTTCCCGGCACCACTTTTTCAAATCCGGAAGAGCGCGGGGAGTACGATTCTGAAAAAATGGCAGCGATGACACTTCATGAGTTGGAACGCTGGCTAACTCTAGCTGTCGCTTATTATCATGGCGATACGCATGACAATGACCTAAAAGAACCTCCAACAAAACGATGGGCAAAAGGTATTGAAACAAGCGGTACCATTCCTGCTGTGTCGAATGTTAAAGCCTTCATGGTCGACTTTCTTCCGATCATCCGCCGCACCTTGACCCGTACCGGCTTTGCCATCGACCATATCCATTATTTTGCAAATGCCCTCAAGCCTTTGATTGCCCGGCGTAATAAACAGACACCGAAGTTTCTTATACGCCGTGATCCACGTGATATTAGCCGAATATGGGTGTTGGACACTGATAGCCAGAATTACCTAGAAATTCCTTACCGATCTATGGAAAACCCTGCCATTACTTTATGGGAACAACGCCAAGCAGTCAAGCGGTTGCGTGAGCAAGGTCGAGACCAGATTGATGAAGTCTCTCTATTTCGGATGATTGACCAAATGCGTACTATTGTCCGCGATGCCCAAAAAGCAACGAAGAAGAGGAGACGTAATAATGAACGGCTTAAACACTTAAATGATTCAACGAAAAAATATGAACCAGCAATGCCACCAGAACCCTGTCAAACTGAAATTAAGCCTGCCGAGCCATTCAACGAAATAGAGGAGTGGTAATAATGGAAGACTACACAAATTTAGACCTGTCCCATTTGACCTCTTCAGCCCAACGGTTGGCTCAACTCCCGTCTGACGAAAGATCATGCATATTCGGGCTGACCGGTGGATCGGGTATCCCCGAGCGGCGGCGGCAGTTAATCGGTTGGAAGAATTGTATCAGTGGCCAGCTAAGCAACGCATGCTAAATGTTTTGATTATAGGACCAACTAATAACGGCAAGTCTATGATCATTGAAAAATTCCAGCGCCAACATCCACACGTTTCCGATGCTGACCAAGAGCATATTCCTATTCTTTGCGTCCAAATGCCATCTGAACCTTCCATTTTCCGGTTTTATACGGCATTACTTTCCGTTTTGGGGTCACCCCTAAAACCTCGAATGCCCGTTGCTGTTATAGAACAACAGGTGCTGGCTTTAATGCGTAGAGTCAACGTCAAAATTTTAGTCATTGATGAACTCCATAATGTCTTGGCCGGAACTGCTGGCAGTCGGCGTGAATTTCTTAACCTATTGCGTTTTCTAGGCAACGAGCTTCTTATCCCCTTAGTCGGTGTTGGTACACATGAGGCTTATTTAACAATCCGTTCTGACGATCAACTGGAAAATCGTTTCGAACCATTTGTTTTACCGTTGTGGGAAGTGAACGAAGATACTTGTTCATTATTAGCAAGTTTTGCCGCATCCTTCCCCTTGCGGAAACTTTCAAATATCGCCACACCTGATATGGCAAGATACCTCTTGGCTCGTAGTGAAGGCACTATCGGCGAACTTGCCCATTTGTTGAGGAAAGCAGCGAGTGTTGCTGTTGAGACCAGGGAGGAGTCGATCAACCAACGGACATTAGGATTGGCCGATTACAATGGGCCTACCGAGCGCCGCCGTAAATTTGAACGGGAACTCGGTTGAATATATCACTTCGCTGGCCTCTCCATCCCGCTCCCGTCGAAGGTGAAGCATTATCTCCATGGCTATGTAGGGTCGCAGCTTGTTACGAGATGGATCTAATGGATTTGTTGCTTTATGAATGGGGCAAAAGACAAATAATTGATCTTGATATCCGACCACCTGATGGCTTCCTTGAAACCATCGCCAGTCGAAGTGGTATTGATTTAAATACTCTGCGTTGTATGACGATAGTGGGATGGGTGCCTTGGTTAATCGATAGCTTTGATCTTGATGGAGATTCTTTCAATTGCTATGTAAATCAATTTTCTGTGCTCTTACCAAAAAAATTCCGTCTGATGCGCACTGCTCCGGGTTGGCGAGCATGGCTTCCACAAACAATTTACCAAAGGGTTTGCCCAGTTTGTTTATCGAAATCTATCGAAAAACCCATATATAAGTTGGCGTGGCAACTCCCGCTATTTGTTAGCTGTCCGGTTCATGGCTGTTGGTTAGAGCTAGTGAGGGGTTATTCCGACAACTTTCACAGTTCGGTTGACAGAGGATCATTGCCACGCGCGGCTGATCAAGTCATAACAAAAATGGATCGTTACACCGAGCAAGCTTTCACAACAGGTTATGTCAATTTACCTCGAAGAAACATTCATGCCGGGCTTTGGTATCGACTATTAAGGACTCTTATAGAAGAGATATCTACCCCTGTAACACGCTGTGGTGCACAATCAAAAACGCTCAAGAAGATTTGGTCAAGCTTAGGTTACTCTCTTCGAGCAGGGAAACTATATTGGCAACCATTTGAAATATTGGAGCCGGCAGTTCAAGTACAGTTTTTAGAAGCAGCCGCCACTACACTATCATATGATAGAAACCCAAGAAATAAAAGCCTTGGGGACATTAGGCTATTTATTGTTACCTGAACCTGATAGCAAAGTTTACGAAGGTTGCCCACAAACGATAAATGAAAATCAAGCTTCCTTTAAAGAAGATGACAAATTTTGGAAAAAAGCAAAAGTCATACTTGAAAAAGCTTTAGATGAAGCGCGTGGTGATCCAGAATTTGGAGAGATATTATTCAACATGCTTTTATCAGGGCGGCGGGACCCTGAAGTTATAAAGGACATTCAAGATAATTTAGTTGCCCTTGGAGTCCCAATAGAACAGTGTCAAATTAAAGATTAATAGCCGTTTATGGAACATAATATAAATGACGGATTTTGTGACATTTTTTGACTACATAACCGCTATGTTTTAAACTGTCACATATACGGAGATCTTTGCACGAACCCAAGCCTCAAAACGGCTAAAATAAGCCCTTATAAAAACTACATTAATAGCTTATGTCCTGGAAGAACCTAGCCCAAACGAGTTTAAGTGATGCCCTTGTCAAACACCA
>JABFSV010000358.1 GCA_013140405.1 Methyloglobulus sp.
GTTCAAGAAAGTAGGGGATCATCGCATCGACCACGACAGGATCAACCTTGGTCGTCGCATTATTATCCAGATAAATATCAGACATTACGCCACTCCTATATTGACCAGTTTTGCCATTTCGGTTGCAGGTACGACCTTAATAAACTCGCCCATTACCTCCATCAACCGTTGTTGGATTCCGGCGATGGTCATAGCCGCCATCTGGCAACCATTACACGCGCCAGTCATATTGACATAAGCGGTGTTTCCAATGACTTCAACCAACTCAACATCGCCGCCATCCGCCATCAGTGCAGGCCTAAGTGACTCCAATACTTCTTCGATTTTTTTGATGCGCTGCAAATTGGTCAATGGCGCTTTAACGGCTGCAATTTTTACTGGTGCTTCTACAGGTGCAGCAGTTGGGTCAAATTTTTCCCCTTTCTCTGCCAATACTTTTTCAAGGATGGCTTCAATGTCCTCATGACAAGAGGCACAACCACCACCTGCTTTAGTAAAGTTCGTAACATCTTCCACGGTACGCAATTTATTGGCCCAAACCATTTCTTCAATCATTACCGCATCGATTGCGAAACACTTGCAGATCAAGGCACCTTCCTCATGATCGTCTTTCCATTCTTCGCCACGATAATTAGCAATCGCGGCTTGCAGGGCTTCGCGACCCATGACCGAACAATGCATTTTTTCGGGTGGCAAGCCTTCAAGGTGATCAGCAATATCTTGATTAGAAACCTTTAAGGCTTCATCAAGGGTCATGCCTTTAATGATTTCGGTCAGTACGGAAGATGAAGCAATTGCCGAACCGCAACCAAATGTTTGGAATCCTGCTTCAAGAATGACTTCACTGTCATCATCAACCTTCAAGGTCAAGCGTAAGGCATCGCCACAACTAATTGAACCCACTTCGCCAGTTGCATTGGCATCGACAACTGCACCAGCATTTTTGGGATTAAAAAAATGTTCTTTAACTTTGTCTGAATAGTCCCACATAACTTATATCCTCGGAAAATTGTTAACTAATGCGTTAAGAACAAGTTTTAGTTCCAGTGCCTTCGGCGTTGGTATTAAACGACGTACCGCAAGCGCAGCTTTTCGCCGCATTAGGGTTAGTAAACTTGAATCCCGAACCATCTATGCTGTCAAGGAAGTCAATTGACATCCCATCTAGCATCGGGAAACTTATCGGATCTACAAACACTTTGACTTCGCCGCACTCAATGACAGTATCTTCGTGGGTATGAGTGCCTTCAAGTTTCAAGCCATATTGGTAACCCGAACAACCACCGTCAGTGACTTCTATACGAAGGCCGGCGGAAGGCGTATCCGAGTTGGCGATAAATCGTCCTACAGCAGTGATGGCCTTTTCTGTTAATGTAATCATTCAAAGTCTCCTAAATGTTTTGGCATCTTTCTTGTAAATAGTTAAAGCAACCTGTGTGCCATTTTGTAATTTATTATTTAATTACCTGTTTAATAAGGCTTAAATTAATTAACGCTACACTTAACAGCATATTTTCAAGCAGGTTTTAACCACACTCACTACTGACAATGTAGGTTTTGCTACAAAATAAATGAGGATTTTGAAATGACTTTAGATGATTTAGATATAGGCGATGTCGTCTACGCTGCCAAAACGTTATTGGATGATGGGTCAATTCCGGGTGGAGTTGAAGGCCAAATACTGGCTGAAACTGGCACACGAGGCGTCATTACCATGATCGGACATGTTGAAGAAGAGCCTTCCCGTTCTGTTTGGCTAGTGCGTTTTGAAGATAAAAACCGGAATCTTGGTAATCCGGTAGGCTGCTGGTTTGATGATTTGGTGGTTGAAGCCAAACTGGGCGAATTAGTCATCACCCACTAATTAAATGTAGTGAAAGCCCATTTATGATGAGGGTTTTCCACATATATTTTCATCAATGAATAATCAAACCGCTTTTGTCTTAAATTACCATAACCGCACCAAACATAGCTTGGAGCGATACGCCCGTGGCCCTGAAACCATTGATTGGGAAGACCAACCCGATCAATTTCGGCGTTTTAACGGCTGTGATATTGTCGAATTACCAAGCCCTGGCAAAGAGCTAGATGTACTGTTTGCTGATCTGGATAAGCCAGAATTAATACCCGCTAGCGCACAAAATCTGGCAAATATAGGATTATTGCTGGAATTGGCCTTTGGCCTGTCTGCATGGAAACAATTTGGCCCGAGCCGCTGGGCATTACGCTGTAATCCTTCCAGCGGTAATCTGCACCCGACTGAAGCTTATTTGATTAATACGGATAGCAATTTAGTTAAGCCCGGTGTTTATCATTATGTGAGTCATGACCATCATCTGGAAAGACGTTGTTTGTTTAACCAAGATATCCCTGTGGCGGGCATATTAATGGGCTTGAGTTCCGTCCACTGGCGGGAAGCCTGGAAATATGGCGAACGGGCCTATCGATATTGCCAACATGATACAGGGCATGCTTTAGGCGCACTCCACTATGCTGCTGCCACCTTGGGATGGTCGATTGAATTACTGGCAGAGTGGTCGGATGATGACATTGCTCATGTGTTAGGGCTTGATCGTACTGATGATTTCAAAAAATTGGAGGGTGAATTTCCTGACCTAATTTGCCGGATAAATACAGGCACAAACAACCCACCTGTTTATATAGAAACGCTATTGAAATCTGCTCAATCAGGCGAGTGGTCTGGCTTAGCCGCTAGCCTTCGTGCCTATCATTTCTACAAGTGGACGATTATTGATGAAGTCGCCTTGGCCGCAAGCAAAC
>JABFSV010000414.1 GCA_013140405.1 Methyloglobulus sp.
GGCCAATGTTGACGCTTTACCCAACATCAATCAACACATCAAGGCCCGCTGCGATGGGTTGGTTAGGGATATTGTCGATCAAGAACTTCGTAAATTGACTAACGGTGATTGGGTCGAACAAGGTTTATCAGTAGTGGAACGACGCGTTGAAACACAAATTAACGAAACCCTCACACTGCAAAACATCCAATGCCGCACTTTATGTGAAATGCTCGCTACCTTTTCCGAAATAAGCGACGCCAGCAAATTGGATAGCCGTTTTGGTCATGATGATATTTATCTTAAAATATTAAAGAAAAATTTTGATACCCAAGAACATCAAAATCAGGAGCGCTTACGGCAAGAACTCGAACTCGAACAGCAGCGCCTGAAACGGCAACAACGCCTTATCGACCAATATAACCAGGAACAAGGGCTACACCGCATCGAACAGGAACAATCTGCACTCAATCTCAAACGTCGTCTGGAAGAGCAGGAACGGCAATTGGGTGAACAATTTCTCATTGAGGAACGTGTCCATAGGGAACAGGTTTACCACGAACAGAATTTAAAACGGGTTGAGCAAGAAGTGGCTGCAAAAACGCAGCAAGAAATTCAAACTAAACAGCTCGAAACTGAGCAACAATTATTGCAAGAACGCCTTGCCCATCAACAACGAATCAAGGAAATTCAGCTTGCTGCCGAAATAGCCGAGTTTGAAAAAAACCAGGAAGCCTGGAATCTGACTCATGAACGGCTAAGGATTGAAAAAATAGAACAGGAAACACGGCTGAAGCAATTGGAAAATGAAGCTGAACTGACCTTGCTCGACACCAAGCAGAACGAAGAACAAAAGCTACAAGAACGTCTACTAATGGAAAAGATGACGCACGAAGCCCGTATGAAAGCCATGGAACTGGAAATGCAAATCCAGGAACACGAAAAACGTTTTACCGCCACCCAACAACTGGATAACTACCTACGTCGTGATATTGAGCTATTGGTATTGGAAAGGCACCGTGGCGAATTGATGCAAGAAGTCAAAAAAACTAAACACGATGAGTTTCCAGCCATTTCGGCACCTACCAATCCAGAAAGTTCTGCTGACCCGTAACGACTTGAAGGAACATGTTTTTTGAGTGTTTGCCATGCCAGCATTAGAGGTACAACATTGAAATTAATTCGCTGGTTTACCGTATATTGGGTGATTTTGGCTTTGCCAGGATGCCAAGAATTGCCCAGAGAACTCAAGGTATCAGGAAAAGCTCAGGGAACCACTTACCACATCAAGCTGGTTCTGGACGGCGCATCAACTTCGTTGGAAGAAATTCAGGGTCAAGTCACTGCGACATTGGATGAGATTGATTCTAAATTATCGAACTACCGGAATGATTCCGAAATAATCATTATTAATCAACAAGAGAATACAGATTGGATCACAGTGTCTCAGGAGATTGCCGAGCTGTTGGTGATCGCGAATACAGTTTATGAGCGGTCGGGCGGCTGCTATGACCTCACTGTAAAGCCATTGTTTGATCTATGGGGTTTTTCCCGTCACGAAAATCGGATTCCTACCCAGGATGAAATCAACGCCCTCCTGCCCCACATGGGCATGTCGCTTCTGGAGGTGGATGCAACCAAACAGCGCATTAGGAAGAAAGACCCCAAACTTAAGATTGATCTATCTTCCATTGCACAAGGTTACAGCGTGGGTAGGGTTGCCAACCACCTGGAAGTGATGGGAATAAAAAATTACATGGTGGAAATCGGTGGAGAAATGATGGTTAAAGGCCGCAAAGCCAATGGCGATGTTTGGCGAGTTGGCATCGAAACTCCCACCCCTTTTATCCGAAAGCTCCATAAGGTCATTGATGTCAAGGAACATAATGCAACGGCTATCATGACGGCCGGCACCTACCGGAATTTCTTCGAGGAAAACGGACAAGCCTATTCACACATACTGAATCCTAAGACCGGGCGACCGGTGACCCACCATCTGCATTCGGTAACTGTGATGCACGACGATCCGACTTGGGCTGATGCTTGGGATACCGCCCTACTCTGCGTGGGTGAGCAGGGGGCGGCTCGAATTGCAGAAGCGGAGCGGCTCAAAGTACTGCTTATCTTTGAAGACGACAATGAACTAAAGGAATATACCAGCAAAGCTTTTGCTGCTTCACAGTGATCAAAAGGTTTTCCCATAACAAAGGCACGCAAATGTCTGTTCAATTTATATCAATCGAGCTGTAAAGCGTTGATTGGCGTTCTCGATGGTCAAAATCTACACAGCATCGGTACAGTTATGTGTCGAATCGTAAGATTTCAATAGGCTTAGGGTTGATGTAAGCATAAAGCCTGGTTGTAAGTTGAGACGATAAGTAGGTTTTCTCTGTATTTTCCATGTTAGTAAACGTGTGTCATACCGTTTTCTTAACAAAATGGTATATTGAACGTTTTAGATAATTCAGGGTAGCCAAGCATGTATAAGTCACATGTAAGCCATTTCACCCATGATTTTAAATTGCTCGTAATCTAATGGCTAAAGCATCGCCGCCACGTTCGGGCGATTATCTTGCCCCAGCACTTGAACTACAGGGATGTGGGGAATGCTACTAACCGTATGGAATGGTTGCAGCCCTGCCATGCTTTGCGGTCGTCCATGCAGGAATGACGGCTTTTTAATTTAGGGCGAGATTCCAAGTAGTTAAGATTTTCTTAAACAAATACAATATTGCGTAAAACCAAATTAAAATTTGCAAAACAAACCAACTATCATGTCAGAAC
>JABFSV010000448.1 GCA_013140405.1 Methyloglobulus sp.
TATTATGGTTTAGGGTTATCGGTGCGCGATATTGCCTCGGTGATGGAAAGAGGCTTGCGCTCTGGCATAGGTATCGGTGTATTTGAACACGGTGGCTTGGTTGTTGATGGTGGTCGGGGAGATAAAACCATTACCCCACCTGTTCTTGTGCATCTGGATGTGCCTTCGGACTGGCGTTTCATCCTGGTTTTCGACCAACGTTGGCAAGGGTTGCATGGCGAGCAGGAAATAGCGGCTTTTCAAGCACTCCCGCCATTCCCGCAACAAATAGCAGAGCGTTTGTGTTATCGCATCATGATGCAGGGCTTGCCAGCTGTTGCTGAGAGTGATCTCAACCAGTTTGGTGAGGTCATTTCGCAATTACAGCAAGCCGTCGGCCAGCATTTTGCGCCTGCTCAAGGCGGCATTTACGCCAGTAACGAAGTTGCTAAGGCAATGGCTTGGTTAACACAGCAAGGTGCAGTTGCTGTCGGGCAAACATCTTGGGGTCCTACAGGCTTTTGTGCTGTAGAAGGCGCTGAACTTGCCGATACCATCGCCAAACAAGCTAAAGTACAGTTTTCTGGCCTAGTGAATTTGGACTTTACTGTCGTCAGTGCAAATAACCAGAAAAGTCCGGCAAGGTTAGTGTTGTCTGAGAATTAGCAATTTCCCACTGTAGCAAGTTGCAACACCTTGTTATGGCTATATCCATCCTGCATTTTAAATTTTAGGATGTTGAATTCCCTTCAAAATTAGGGTGTTATTGCCGAATCGTTTAGTCTTATGATTCTACCAATCTACTTTCCTGCATTGTTTTCCATAGTTTGACAACCGCCAGACCAATGACAATGTAAATCAAAGCCGAACTTACGTATTGGGGATAATACTGGGCTGATTGGGCAAGGTATTGGCTCCATGAAAGCTGGCCAAATTTATCAGAGAATAGGTAAAAACTGCCGTTTGAAGCGATAAATGCGATTGTTGTGGCAATAGCTGCCAACCCAAAAGATTTAAGCGAAGAGAGGAAGGTTAAGGATGTAAATGCCTTACAGTAACGTCCACCAAACCACATTGCCGCATAAGTCGGAATTAAACAGGCATAGGCGGGGGAAATACAAAAATCGCTGACGCTAAATTGCGTGATGGCTAGATAGTCAATAACGCCCGCTTCGAGTAACAGCAGGGCGAAAAACCAAAGGCTGCTTAATCCCAGTCCCGCAAGAAAAAACACAGCCAGTGACGCATCCGGCAATGAGAATGCATCACCGAAGTGATGGAAGCGGGTCATCGCCATGATTGCCATCAGTGCAATTGGCAAAAGTTGAATGTGTTGCCAAGGTTTGATATTCATTAGGAGTCTCCAAAGGTTAATTTAAATATAAGCCATCCGTGGCTCTGATGTTAGTTATTATAATGGATTGAGATGAAGAAGTTTCGATCGGCTGTGTTATAGGTGTTCACAGTTTGATATTGTTTATCAAAGAGGTTGTTAAGTTTAGCACTCAGCATCCAATTTTTGTTGAAATGATAAGCCGTGCGTAAATCGACAGTTACAAACCCCGGAATAATTTGGGTGCGTGTAATTTGATTCGTTATAAAATCACGATCATATTCGTGACGATTGCCTTGAGCCAATACATAAGCACCCAAGTCAAACTGTCCGAATGAGCGCGATAAATCAAAGGATAAGATTTTATCGGCACGGCGTTCAAGTCGTATATCGTCAGTCCTATTTCGAGGGCTCAAAATGTTTGCGTTAAGTTTGGCATTCCAACCCATTATTTGGGTGCCAAGTTCAGCCTCTATACCGTCGATTTGTGATTTATCGACGTTTATTGCATTGAAACTGGGTGGAAGAAATACAATCAAATTATCAATATTTGTGTGATAGGCGCGTACTTCCCATTGCAACCATTTATGGTCACCTGCTAAACCCACTTCAAATGAGGTTGATTCTTCTGGCTTTAGATTGGGATTGCCAAAGATCGGAAAATAAAGTTGATTAAAAGTTGGCGACTTGAAAGCGTTGCCAAAATTGGCAAAAAGGCTTATCCCGATGTCACTATTATAACGCCAGCCAAAGTTTCCGGTTACATAATCACCAAAAGCTTCATTTTCGTCCCAACGAAGAGAGGCGTTGATAAAATGCTTATCCCATAGTCGGCTATGTAATTCGCCAAAAATACCGACATCATAGCGGGATTTTTCCTTATAAGAGTCAAAACCCGGATTGAAAGTATCAAGATCAGAGCTGCTGACTTCATCTAAGCGGTAGTCCGATCCTAAAATAAATTGGTGGTTATCATTGATATGCAATTCATTCAGCCAAGTGGCATTCCAACGCTGGGTATGAAAATTGGACGAAAACGAATCGTCTGGTGCAAATTGTTCGTTGTCATCAAAACTTTGCCCAAGCCGAAGGGTTGACCGCCAATTATCAAGAATATCCATGCTGCCCGATAGCGAGGCAACTTGATTGATGAATTTTGTTTTATCCTGTAATGTGCCGTCATAGTCTGTCTTACCTTCTGAACGCATGAATGAGGCTTCGATTTCAGCGTTATTATCAAACTTGTGGCCGACACGGGCATTTACTGCGGTATTGTAATAGCCATCTTTATCTGGCTGGCTAAAACCGAAAAGCCCGGGTATGGGCTGGCGTGCATTGAAACCTTGTGTATTAATATGTGATGCGCCGATGCTATACCAACTATTTTGCCATTTACCGCTGACTGTGCCGGATGCGTTGAGCGTGTCGTAAGTGCCGCCGCCAGCAT
>JABFSV010000461.1 GCA_013140405.1 Methyloglobulus sp.
CTGGGGACGGAGCATGTTGCCCCGTCTGGCAAAGTGTTGCGATCAAATTAAGTGCGGCATCATATTTTCCAAGGATTGCCGCCACGAAGCAAAATCGCCCCTGCTTGAGTCGAGATTGTAATTGAAGACAATCTCCCAGTTTGGCAAACAGAAGGCAAGCTGGTGCTGATACTTGCTGATCCGTCAACAATTTTCAAATAAGCAACCGCGCCAAACCAAGGGCAATCAGACATATTTACTGGCAATACGGAACCATCAGGTAGGTTGACTTTTGATACCTTTATCATCAGCAGCCCAGGAATGACTGGATAGTTGCCCTGGTTAACGCTTGCATTTCCACTGGGAGTCACTCCACTGATGGCTGCGCCAGTTAAACTTGTGGAAAGTTTGGCAAAGATTGCATAAACAGGAGAAGCCATCATTAAGGCGACGGCGAGGCTAGCTATTAGCAAAGCACGTTTTTTGGTCAAAGTAGACATTGTTTTTTCTTCCATTAAAATAGTAAAAAATCGTAGCTTTCTACAGCTAGCCACCAGTTAAGGCTTATTGCCCCGTGCGTATATGCCAAAAAAGAACCAGAAGGTTCATCGGCAAATAATTTTGATGCGCCTGAATGGTGCGGGAATGTTACTTTGATGGCAGATTGTCGAATCGGGCGTTTAAAGGAATCAATAATAGTTGTTGATTTAGTTAGATTTTATCGAAATTGCTAATGATAATTAGGGTTTCACAAATAAAATTCTGCTTCGTTAAGCTGTTGATTTAATAACTTCAAAAAATCCTTGCCAGTTTCAGCTGAAGTAGTCGCTAATCCAACCCAATTTTTGCCCTTAATTAACTGCAAGCGACCCAACAGTTTTTTTAATTGTATTTGTTCGTTAACAGTAAAGCGGTATTGGCTGATTAGTTGATCGAATTCAGTTAACCCTGGCGGGGTTAAGGATTCTACCAGTTTGGTCAATTCCATCAAAATGCTTTCAATAGTCGGTAGCTGTGTGCAAATCAGCGCTGACACTTGTTTGGCTTGAATGTTTTGTGCAGGTGACAACTCGTTGTCGGAGACTATTTTCAGGCATTGGATCAATTCACCAGAAGTAAACCGTGTTGCCGTCTCGTAAAAGGCGGAGGCTTCCATATCGCAAAGATGTGATGGATGGTAGGTAAGCTGCGGCTTTGCTACTGTTTGCAGGCATTGGGTGGGGCAGGGCGGTGTAAACACCAAAGGCGGATAATAACGCCGACCACTGTCGTTATCCGTTATCTTGTCGATCAAAAACACGCTGCCGATACGGTGTTCCTTATGCCCGGCAATGCCTATATTCAACATGACTGAGTTTGACGATGCAAATAAGGCTTGGGTGTAGCCGATACCTGCCGCCATTGCAGTTTTGCCGATTCCGGTGACGGTTAGGCAGATGGTATTGTTGGCGTAAACGGCAAAACATTGAATGGTTGTGTCTTTTTTCAGGCGAAAGTAATCAATTAATGGTTTTGCTTCGCAGGGTAGGGCGGTGTAGATGAAAGTTTTGTAGGGGGTATCAGATTTCATGGTGTGAACTAACGGAAATACCCTTATCTTCCCCCTTCTTCCAAAAGGAGAAGGAGGAGATGTTAATTTAAGGAAACTCTGAACAAGTCCTTCGACAAGCTCAGGACGAACGGTAAGGTGTTGATTCCGTTCGTGGTGAGCTTGTCGAACCATGAATGGAATCAACTTGTTCGGAGTTTCCTTAAGGAATCCGCAGAACCTGCCCAACATTAATTCGGTCTGGATTGCTCAATTTATCTCGGTTAGCATCAAAAATCTTAGGCCAATCATTGGCATCACCGTAATACTGTTTGGCGATTTTGGATAAGGTATCACCAGATACCACCGTATAAGTCCTGGCTTGCGCTTCTGGCGCTGATGCGGCGGAAGGTGCAGCAGCAGAGGGGTTGCTGATTGGTACGGCGGCATCAGCTACTTCGGGTTCTTCGTCATCATGCCCAAATTTTGAAGCCACGGCTTTTGCTGCCATGGTTGCGCCAGCAACGCCTAGCCCACCCAAGATAATTTTGGATAGCGTACCCAAGTGGTGTTCTTCGGGTACTTCGCCATCAGGTGTCATCTTATCAACGACAGAGGGCAGGACTTGCGAAAGTACTTCCGCACCTTTGTCTTCGGGAATGCCCGCTTCTTTGGCTAATTCGGCCACTTTTTCTTCACCTAATGCGTCTACCAGTTGGGCTGCACTGACTGGCTTATTCTCCCCTTTGCTAATCCATGATGCGGCGATATCACCCAATCCCGACTGGTTGAACTTGTCTACCAAGCCTGTTATGCCACCGGAATTGTTGACCAGCATACCGACCACGCCTTTGACCAGATTTTGTGTTTGACTTTCTGCATTGCCACCTAAGGCGCTTTGCAGGGCGGTTTGTACTAAACTATCAAAAAGACTCATCGTTTTTCCTTATTTGGTTAGTTAACAAAAATCGCAAGGCGGAATTAAATTACCCGTCAAACGGATTGTATCAGTCAGATTTGCCCAATTCAAACAATATAAATTCCAAAAAATTTCAATAAATTCAAGCAAACAGCGTCTTCTTGCAGCGGCTAAGCGGTAAATAATGCCTGGATAGAACTACTTTCCCTGATGTATGCGATAATTCCACCCCTTAAATTTTCGACCGTTTACTACTTAGGAGTAATAGATGACAGTATTGGTTGGCGTAATAATGGGTTCCGCCTCTGACTGGGAAACCATGCGCTATGCTG
>JABFSV010000167.1 GCA_013140405.1 Methyloglobulus sp.
GCCTTATCAAACTATTGCACGGCCAAGTCCGTTTTACCGTTGCCAAAGACAGCCAGCGCCCGTTTGAAGTCCACAGCGAGGGCTTGTCTGTACGTGCCTTGGGGACGGTGTTCGAAGTCTATAATCCAGCACCCGGCGACATCCGCGTGGCTGTGCAAGAACACGCCGTTTCCGCAAGCCTCCTGGCTGAGGATAACCCCGGCCTAACCGAAGACAGCCCGGCTGCCATCATTAATGAAGGACAGCACCTGCATTATCGGGGTGGCTCAACCTTGCCTGCACCTCAAAATAGCGACAACAGCCAGTTAACGGCATGGCAACAGCAGCGCTTATTCATCAACAACAGGCCGCTCAGCGAATTAATTGCGGAACTGAACCGCTATCGCACCGGGCGGATTTTCCTGAGCGATGCCAACCTCGGCAACCTGCGCGTCACCGGTGTGTTTTCCCTGGCCAACCCCGAAGACACCCTGCACAAAATCAGCGCAGGCTTGGCCTTACAAGAAACCTCGCTCGGTGCGTGGTGGGTGGTTTTGCACCGGTAAAGGCGGAGATAAGGGAATAACTGCCCCCGGCTTTTCCCCAAGGCTGAAAAATAATTTCACTTTCCATTATACGATTTGAGATCTCATCCGTTTTATATAGAGAGAGGTACAAAAAACATAACCGGAGAGAACATGAACCCAAACTGTACCGTAACAAAGCGGGCCAATAGCTTTAACGATTGCCTGCCGCCTTTGAAAGCCACCATTCTGACCCTGGTATTGCTTAGCCTGGCATTTGGGCAACAGGCCAAGGCAGGTGATAACGCCAGGCATTTCCATATTCCGGCGCAATCGCTCAACAACGCCCTGATGCAGTTGGCCTCGGAAGCCAAGCTCGAGTTGGTGTTTCCCGCCGATAACGTGCTTGGCCTTAAGACTTCCACACTGGACGGCACTATGACGGTTAACCAAGCATTGAACCGCTTATTGCAGGGCAGCGGCATAACTTACCACTTAATTGATGCCCGAACTGTCACCTTGGAAAGGATGCCTGCCAGCTTGATAAAAACCGGCAACACCCAAACCCAGCAAGAACCGCAATCCAACAGCGGCGAAGGCCAAGTGATGCCCAAAGTCACCGTCGAAGCCGATGCCGATAACCCCTACGACGATCCCACCTGGCAGACCGACCCTTACAACAGGGATTATGTCCTGCCCAAGGCCACGGCTGGCACAAAGACCAATACGCCGATCATGGAAACACCGTTGAACGTGCAGGTGATCAGCAAGCAGGTGTTGAGGGATCAGCAGGTCATTAGGCTCAGGCAGGCTTTAAAGAATGTCAGCGGGGTGACCGCAGGCACAGCCATTGGGGGAAGCGACAGGTCATCAGGCATTACTTTGCGGGGTTTCGATTCCGAAACGTTCTTCCGTAACGGTTTCCGTCTACAATCAGGTTCCGCCAACCGTGAGTTTGCTAACGTCGAGAGTGTGGAAGTGTTAAAAGGGCCAGCGGCCATCCTATACGGCTTGGTGGAGCCGGGCGGTATGGTGAACGTGACAACCAAGCAGCCGCAGGCTACGCCCTATTACGCCATAAACCAGCAGTTCGGCTCTTTTGACCTCTACCGCACCACGGCCGATGCCACCGGTCCGCTTACCAAAGATAACAGCCTGTTGTACCGGATGAATTTTTCCTACGAAAACAGCGGCTCGTTCCAGGACTTTGTATACGCTGACGACGTGTTCCTGGCACCGATTATACGATGGAACATAAGCCCGCAGACCCAAGTGACGCTGGAAATGGAGTACCAACATCAGAATCGCGGCTATTCGATAGGCTTTGTACCCTTCAAGAACGGCAAACCGATTGTGCCTATCAGCACCAGTTACGCAGAGCCAAACGCTACCGATGCCAACACCTATTTTGTCGGTTTGAACTGGTCGCACCAGTTCAACGATGATTGGTCGTTCAAGCATCAGTTTACTGTCAATAAAACCGATGGCACCTACCCCTCGGCTTATTATCCAAATTCAGTGGATCGAAATAAGGTTTTAAGAAGCAATTTGCTCGATTTTGTCGGATATAGCGACACTTATGCTACCAACCTGGACCTAATCGGGCATTTTGAAACCCTAGGATTGAAACATACCTTGCTCATGGGGGGGGATTATTACCGGACAGATGGTCGTTTTAGGCAAGAAGTTGGTGAAGATACGGCGGTCGTGCCCTCGATTGATGTCTTTAACCCCGTCCATACCGGTTCACCTTTAAAGGTTAGGGAATTTAGCGTTGGAAGAGAAAATATAGCTGACCAGTATGGGCTGTACCTGCAAGACCAGATTGAACTGCCTTATCAGTTATTTGTGATGGGCGGCTTCCGCTATCAATATATAGAGCAGAGAGGTACATTCAACTTAGACTTCGAAGGCGAATCTATCTCAACAGTCAATGACCCGCAACGAGGAGATGCCGTTACCCCCAGGGTTGGTGTGCTGTGGCAGCCGCAAAGCTGGTTGAGCCTATACGGTAATTATGTGGAAAGTTTTGGACAAGCCGGCAGCGGCTCAATCTACCCCGACCGAAAGCAACCGCCGCCAACCAGTGCGGAACAATGGGAGGTTGGTATCAAAGGCGAATGGTTCGGTGGGCGTTTGCGGGCTTCGGCCGCTTATTACGACTTGACGAAGACCAATATTGTGTCACCAGACCCAAATCCGAATCACCGTTGCGGTGGAGAATTTAGCCCAGGCGATCCCAGCGATTGCGTGGTGGTAACTGGCGCCGTGCGCAGCCGTGGCCCTGAAATCGACATCACTGGGGAGATACTGCCAGGTTGGAATGTGATCGCCAACTATGCCTACACGGACATACGGATCGCTGAAACCAACGCGGATAATGTCACTAATGATAATGGTTTAGCGGTTGGCGACCGCTTTTTTGGTGTACCCAGGCACACGGCTAACTTCTGGACCACGTACGAACCACAAGGTGGGTACTTAAAAGGCTTCCAGGTAGGCGGCGGGGTCAACTTGCAAGATTCCCAAACGATCCAACCCGATTCTGCCGGAAAAACCGGCACCATACCCGGCTTTGTCACGGTTGGACTGATGGCGGGTTATAGCTTTGAAGTGGGCAAAACCAAAGTAAGCGCCCAACTGAACGTGGACAACCTGCTGGATAAACGCTATTACACTGCGGCTATCCCCGCTGACGTTACCAACAGCACCGTCGAGCGTGCGCTGTTTGTTAACTTCGGGGCGCCACGTACCTTCATGGGTTCGATTAATGTCGAGTTTTGATTGAATGGGTATTGAACACAGGCAGAAAAATTAACGCTAAATTTGGCTTACCTCACCATGAACCGCAGTTTTTGTGTGCATTTACACCGCTATGCCGGGCTGATGATGGCATTGTTTCTAATCATCATCGGCCTGACCGGCAGCATTATAGCGTTTTACGAAGAGATTGACGATTGGCTCAACCCGCTAAGTTCGCATCGGCATACCCATATTGCCGTTCAGGAAAAACCGCTGCTCGATCCTTTTGACTTGTGCGACCGTGCGCTAAGGTTGACGCCCCATGCCCGTATAACGAATGTTGACTTAAATCCGAAGCAAGACGAAGCTTATACCGTTGCCTTGGAGCCACGTATTGACCCTGCAACAGGGAAACCATATCCGCTCGGATTTTCCACCCTTAAGCTGAACCCATACACAGGTGACGAGGTTGAGAATAGCCGTAATATAAATTCATATGAGCAAAACGGCTATTTCCCGCTGACCCGTAAAAATGTCCTCGATTTTATCTACGCCTTACATTGCCAGCTGGCCTTGGGCGAAACGGGCGCTTTGCTGTTCGGCATTATTGCTGTGGCATGGACGCTGGACTGCTTTGTGGGTTTTTATCTGACCTTACCGAAACGCAGGCCAAAACACCTTGCCACCAAAGGCCAGCAGGTATCAGTTGCAAATTCATCCTCTTTTTGGCAACGCTGGAAACCCGCCTGGCAAATCAAGCGGAACGCCTCCGCCTTCCGTCTTAACTACGACCTGCACCGCGCCTTCGGCCTGTGGACGTGGGCGATGCTGTTTATCTTTGCCTGGTCGAGTGTTATGTTTATGTTACCGGAAGTTTATGAGCCGATCATGAAGTTGTTGTTCCAGACAGCGCCGGAACAAAGCCCATCCCCTGAACCGCCAACGCCAAGTTTTGTGCCTATCGCCGAGTTCCGCAAGGCGCAGGTCATTGCAAAACAGCTTATGGCCGAACAAGCCAAGTTGCATCAATTCACTGTTATGCGTGAGACAGCCATTCAATATGATGAGGCAACAGTCTCGTTCAACTATTATGTGGCCAGTGACCGCGATATTTCAGGCCAAGTGGGACAAACTTATATTTCAGTCAATGCAAATACCGGGAAATTGGTCTGGTTAGGGCCACTGGCTACTGGCGAGTATTCTGGATTAACCATCGGAAACTGGCTCAGAACGTTGCACATGGCAAGCATTTGGGGCTTGGCCTACAAGCTGTTCGTCTGTTTTATGGGCTTAGTTATCGCCATGCTATCTGTCACCGGCATTTATATCTGGTACAAGAAACACCGGGCGGCGAGGCTTAAACGGAAGGTGCTGATTTGAGCGAGGAGACGACACCTAAATGTATTTTAGGTAGGTCTAGCCAACCCATCATGCCCAATTCGCCAGGATTAATGGCACTGCAATCCTTTCGTAATGGCGGCTGTTATTGGTTACCTGCACCGCACCGGCACACAGGGCATGGGCGGCGATCATCATGCCCCGTTCGCCAATCGCCAACAAGAAAAAAATTCAAGAATTTAGTACGGGGTTGCCCAAGTTGTATCGTCTACCTCATTGAGACCAAAAATTTCAATGGAGATAGCCCGCTTATGATGATCCCAATCTACCGGATAACCCCGTTAATCCAGCTAATGCCGTTTATGTTGGCAACACTGCTTTGTTACAGCAGCGCGGCAATGGCTGGGGACGATGCCCAAAAGCAACAATACAACATCCCGGCCCAGCCCTTGGCCGATGCCTTGCGGACGTTCAGCGAGAAGAGCGGCCTGCAATTGCTGTACGATGCCAACTTGGCGGCGGGCAAGCGAAGCGCGGCATTGCGGGGCGCATACCTGCCCCAGGAAGCCTTAGGCAGGCTATTGGCGCAATCCGGCCTGGAGTACCGGATTAAAGGCAGCAACATGGCTACCTTAGTTAAGCCCAATGTTGCCGACAACCACTTAATACCGGTTGCGGACACGCCGGAACCGCAATCCAACGGCGGCGAAGGCCAGGTGATGCCCAAAGTCATGGTCGAAGCCGATGCGGATAACCCTTATGACGATCCCACCTGGCAGATCGACCCTTACAACAGGGATTATGTCTTGCCCAAAGCCACCGCAGGCACGAAAACCAATACGCCGATCATGGAAACGCCGTTGAACGTACAGGTGATTTCCAAGCAGGTGTTGAAGGATCAGCAGGTGATTAGCTTGGATAAGGCTTTGCGGAATGTTAGTGGCGTAAATACGTATAATAAGGCTGGTAATCTGGCTACTGGCGAGTTAGCTGGGCAAATTTCTTTACGCGGCTTTCCAACCCAAACAATCTTCCGTAACGGGTTTAGAATGGATAAAAATGGCAGTGGCCAACAATTTGCCAACGTGGAGAGCGTGGAAGTGTTGAAAGGCCCGGCGGCAATCTTATACGGGCGGGTTGAGCCGGGCGGCATGGTCAATATCGTTACCAAGCAGCCTCGGGCGACACCCTATTACTCCTTTAACCAGCAGTTCGGCTCTTACGACCTGTACCGTACCAGTATCGACGCTACCGGCCCGTTGACCAAAGGCGACACCTTGCAGTACCGGGTGAATGCGTCTTTCCAAAGCAACAATTCGTTCCGTGACCTGGTCAGTGGCGAGGATGTGTTCTTTGCACCTATCCTTAAATGGAACATAAGCCCCAAGACCCAGGCAACCCTGGAAATGGAATACAACCGTTCACTGACCAACCAAGATGCGCAAATCTTGCCTTTTAACGACGAGACTAACCATCTTACCGAACTTTCGCGTAGCCGGAACCTGGGCGGGCGAAATCCGATTGAGACCGAAAATATATTCGTGGGTTTCAACTGGTCGCACCAGTTCAACTACGACTGGTCAATCAAGCACCAAGTGGCTTTCAGGCGGCAAGACTCTGTCTTTAATCTTGACGAAATACCTTTTCAACTACTTGGAGATACACTCAATGGCTCTTCTTCTCGAGGTATTGCTACAGCCGATACTTATGCCACCAATCTCGACTTGACCGGACACTTCAATACTTGGGGGCTTAAACACACCTTGTTGTTGGGCGGAGATTATTATCGGTTTGACACCTCCTCCGATACAAGGTTTGCCGACACATCCAACTCATTCAGTAATCCCGTCCGTCCTGCCCTTGTAACGGGAGGACACTTTAGGTCGACGAATACTCAAAACACTGATAATTACGGCCTGTACCTGCAAGACCAGATCAAGTTGCCTTATGACGTGCATGTCACGGGTGGCCTGCGCTACCAATACGTGCATTCTACTACTGGAGGTGTCGAGAACACTTCACAAACAGACGATGCCGTCACTCCTAGGGTAGGCATCTTATGGCAGCCCAAAAAGTGGTTGAGCCTGTACAGCAATTATGCGGAGAACTTTGGTGCGAATACCGGGGCATTTAGTTTCGGGGGGAAAGACTTGGTGGGTAACGATTTGCCGGGCAAACCATTGCCGCCCGAGAGCGCCCAACAATGGGAAATCGGCGCCAAGACCGAGCTGTTCGATGGCCGGCTGCGTGCCACCTTGGCGTATTACGACCTGACCAAGCAAAACGTAGCAACGAGCGACTTTACCCCTGGACACAGTTGTTTTGGCGGGGGGGTTGGAAGCTGTTCTATCGCAGTTGGCGAAGTCCGTAGCCGGGGGCCGGAGCTGGACATCCAGGGCGAAATCCTGCCCGGCTGGAATGTGATTGCCACTTACGCTAACCAGGATGTCCGCGTTACCAAAAGTACCAATGCCGGTACGAGTGGCTCTCTTTCTGGGTTTGAAGAAGGTAATCGCCTGCAATTTGTACCGCGCAATACGGGCAGTGTGTGGACGACTTATGAAGTCCAGCAAGGCGACCTAAAGGGCTTTCAGATCGGTGGCGGCGTGAATTTACAAGATAGCGTGGTGAATGCTGACAATACCTTCAAATCCCCCGGTTTTGCCCTTGTGGGTCTGATGACCGGATACAGTTTTGATTTTGGCAAACAAGCCAGGGTCAACCTGCAACTGAATATCGATAACCTACTGGATAAAAGCTATATTTCCAATGCGTCGCCTTCCCGTTACGATCCCATAAACGATTTCGATTATAACATTGGCTATGTCACTTTCAGCACCCCGCGCACGTTTATGGGGTCGATTAATGTGGAATATTAGCCGTCGATTTGTTGGGGCAAAAGATTTTTTTCCCCCTACGTTAACGTCCGTAATCCACCTTACCGTGCGGTATCTTTTTTGTGAAACTGGAAATTTGAAAACAGGATACTTGAAAAACTAACAAATGAATCGATACTTTTGGGTACTGATACACCGCTATGTCGGGCTAACAATGGCGTTGTTCCTTATTGTAGCCGGATTGACCGGAAGCATCTTGGCTTTTTATGATGAACTAGATGACTGGCTTAATCCGGAATGCTCCCGTGGACATACTCGGATCGCCCTGCAAGACAAGCCGCTGCTCAATGCCTTCGAGTTGTGCGAACGTGCACTTATGTCAGTGTCCCATGCACGGATCACAAACATTGATTTAGAAGTAAAACCTGACGAAGCCTATACCGTTTACCTTGAGCCCAGTATTGAACCAGCCATCGGGCAACCTTATCCACTAGATTTTGATACGCTCAAACTTAACCCTTACACCGGAACTGAGGTTGCCCGTAGTAAAACTTTTGGCGGCGCACCTGGCGAATTTCAATTTCCGATAACTCGCAAAAATATCTTAGCTTTTATCTATGCTTTACATTTTAATCTTGCCTTGGGTGAAACTGGCGGGTTGGTGTTCGGTGTTGTCGCGTTGGCCTGGACGATGGATTGTTTTGTGGGGTTTTATTTGACGTTTCCGCCTAGGCGGAAACAATCGCTTTCTTTGATTGAGAATGCTGTTAAAGCCCTCTCCAGAGGGAGAGGGTTGGGTGAGGGGAAATTAAAAGGCAGTTTTTTTATTGAACCCCCTCATCCTAACCTTCTCCCTCAAGGGAGAAGGAGTAGGACTTTTTGGCAACGCTGGAAATCCGCTTGGCTTATCAAATGGCCTGCTTCTGCCTCACGCGTAAACTTCGATTTGCACCGGGCTTCTGGCCTGTGGGTTTGGATCATGCTGTTCATCATTGCCTGGTCGAGCGTCATGTTCAATTTGCCCCAGGTTTACAATCCGGTAATGGGGGTATTGTTTAAACACCCTCCTGAACACAGTCAGCAGACGGTGCTACCAGTAACTCGGCCTGTAACTCCCGCCGATTTCCGCAAGGCACATGCCATCGGCAAGCGGCTCATGGCCGAACAAGCCAAATTGCATGGGTTCACAGTCAAACGGGAGGGATGGGTTCAATATGTTGAGGACGATTGGTTGTTTCACTACAGTGTAAATAGTGACCGGGATGTTTCAGGCCAATGGGCGCAAACTTCCATCTCTTTTGATGCCAGCACTGGCAAATTAGCGCAGCTAAGACCGCTACCCACGGGTGAGTATTCTGGATTAACACTGCAATACTGGCTCTGGACTTTGCACATGGCTCGGATTTGGGGCTTGCCCTACAAGCTGTTCGTCTGTTTCATGGGCTTGGTGACTACCATGCTATCTGTTACAGGCATTTATATTTGGTACAAGAAGCACCGGGCAGCGCGGCTGAAGCGGAAGATGTCGAAATATCAGGGGATTGTAACGTGAACACAAAACGAGTCAGTATCGACATTGAGAAATTGCTTAGCCTACCCTTTGCTAAACGCAACGGTGTACCCAAGGGCACTTGTGACCTTAAGGTTATAAAGGCAAATATAACTTGTCCGCCTTACCCAACCGGGGAGAAGTTGATGTGCCTTATCGCGCCCGTTCTTCCCGCAATACCTCGCGCAAGGCTTCTTTCACGCTGTCCGCTTCAAGCCCACGGCGCAGGGTTTCGTTGATGAGGGTTTGGTATCCTCGCCCACCGGCCTTGGCCTTGTAGGCTTTGACAATGGCTTCATCCAGCATGATCGTAATGCGCTGTTTGCCTAGGTTAAGTTCCGGC
>JABFSV010000285.1 GCA_013140405.1 Methyloglobulus sp.
TCTTCTCTGAATCTGTATTCAATTTCAAGCATGTGATTATGGTAGGTTAAAGGTTAAAGAATTTGGCAATGTGTTGAATATAATCGCTTAGTGCATCTTGATTTTTGCATGGGCGCTGCGCCGGAACAAATTCGACAGTGTTAACAAGGCAGTGCGGTAATAACCATGTATTGCGACTTGGTGCATTTTGTAGAGCGATAGGTAGACAACTCTGGCGATAAATCCGCCTATCGTCACCGACCCCATCAAGTTGCCCATTAAATTGCCGACTGTGGAGTATTTGCCCAAAGCCACTAGTGAGCCGTAATCGTAATACATATATTTTACCATCGGCCCTCCCGATAATCGGTTAACTATTGATTTGCATAATGTCGTCGCTTGTTGGTGGGCGGCCTGTGCCCTGGGTGGGACGTTGCCATTGTGTCCAGGCCAAAGACAAGCGGCGCAGTCGCCGATGGCGAAAATGTTGTCGTCCAAGGTCTTTAAGGTTTCATCAACGACCAATTGGTTGATCTGATTGGTTTCCAGTCCATCCAGCCGTTTAACCCAATCCGGCGCTTTAATGCCTGCTGCCCAAACTTTCAGGTCAGCCGCAATCATTTCACCATCCAATGTTTTGATGCCTTTTTTAGTCACTTCTATCACGCGGCAACCCAGTTTTAGGTCAATCTCAAGTTTTGCCAACTGGTCTTGCGTCGCTAACGCCAACTTGCTGGGTAAGGCTGGCAATAACTGTGGGGATGCTTCAATGATGGTCAGTTTGACATTGCTGGATTCATTTAAGCCGTAAACAGCCAACAAATCAGTGACTTCATGCAGTTCGGCAGATAATTCCACGCCCGTTGCACCACCGCCGACAATGGCAATGGATAACGGTTTTTTCTTCGCGGCATCCGCTCCGGCATGATTCTTGATATAGGATTCAACCAGTTGCTTTTGGAATTTAAACGCTTGAGAAGTGGTGTCCAGGAACAGGCAATGCTCTTCTACCCCTTTGATGCCAAAGGAATTGCTGACACTGCCTATCGCCAAGACTAGCGTGTCGTAACTGAACGTCCGTCTTGGAATCAGCTCTTCACCGCTATCACTGATGGTTGGGCTGACATAAATTTCCTTTTTCTTCCGGTCTAGCCCTTCCATTTTGCCTAAGCGGAAGCGGAATTTATTGCGGTACGCCTGCGCCAGATATTCGACCTGCTCAGACTCATCTAAAGTTCCGGCTGCGACCTCGTGCAGCAGTGGCTTCCAGATATGTGTTGAAGTCCCATCAAGCAGCATGACTTCAGCCAGCCCTTTTTTGCCCAACTTACGGCCTAAGCTTGTAGCAAGTTCAAGCCCCGCCGCGCCACCGCCTACGATCACTATCTTATGTTTTTGATTATTATTGTCTGACACAGAACGTCCTCCCCCAGTCGTTTGCAAAATTCTATCATTTTTGTTAATAGGTCGCTGATTGAATCAGCGATTTCTTGGTTAATCTTAAAACATTGACTGTTCAAGCCATTAGATTCAATAATAGTTTCGTAATCAGTTCCGCTAATACAACAAGAAAAAGGAAAACATAATGACGCTAATTAATAACGAAAGCGCAACACCAGCTAAAGTCGCAACGCTCTGGCGCTATCCGGTTAAATCCATGATGGGAGAAGAGCTGAATGGCGCAGAAATAACCGACGGCGGCCTGTTAGGCGACCGTGCTTATGCGCTTGTCGATGTCGAAACTGGCAACGTAATCAGTGCGAAAAACCCTAAAAAATGGCCGAACTTTTTTACGTATCGTGCCGCTTTTGCTGCTCTACCCGCGCAAAATGGCTTACAGCCAGTGTGGATAACGCTGCTGGATGGCACGGTATTACACAGCGACCAAAGTGACATCAACGAAAAACTCTCGCAATACTTAGGGCATAAGGTGGTGTTGCAAACCCAATCCCCCAAAGATGCCAAGCTGGAACAATTTTGGCCTGAGTATGAAGGCGAAGCCAATGAAGTTTCCAACGAAGCCGTCGCTGGTGATGCTCCGCTAGGCACTTTTTTCGACTATGCTGCGTTGCATTTGCTCACTACCAGCTCTATGGAAGCCATGCAGCATCATTACCCAGAAGGTAGGTTTGAAGTCAGGCGTTTTCGTCCCAACATTATGATTGATACCGCTGGCATGAAAGGTTTCGTAGAAAATGACTGGGTGGGTAAAACCATTAAGTTCGGCGATACCTTGCGCTTGCAAGTTACCGACCCTTGCCCCCGCTGTGTTATGCCTACCTTGGCGCAAGGCGATTTGCCCCAAGACAACGGTATCTTCAAAAATGGTATTGCCAAAAACAAGCCGATGGTGCCGTTTGCGGGTAAAGAATTGCCCAGTGTGGGTGTTTATGCGCGGGTGTTAACGCCTGGTTGGGTTAAACGTGGGGATTCTCTTAGTATTGAAGATTAATATTGGGTGCATAAAGCCATAATGATGAGTTATAGCTCTATCTCGTTGTTAAAATTACGATAAACTGCTCTATCACTACTTTATAAAGGGAATATCCCATGCTAAAAACACACGGTTACGCTACCCATAGCGCTAATTCACCTTTGGTTTCCTTTAATTTTGAGCGCCGTGAACCGGGGCCGAAGGACATTCAGATCGAAATCCTGTATTGCGGTGTCTGTCATTCTGACATCCATCAGGTACGTAATGAATGGGGGAATTCAACGTTTCCTATGGTTCCTGGTCATGAAATTATCGGTAAAGTAACGGCAA
>JABFSV010000404.1 GCA_013140405.1 Methyloglobulus sp.
TGGTTGGCTTGGGGAATCCAGGGCAGCAATATGAAAAAACCCGGCACAATGCCGGGTTTTTGTTTTTAGACAGCTTGGCGGCAGAGCGGTCTTGCGTCTGGTCAAACAAGCCCGGATTTCAAGGTTTTATGTCCGAATGCAATATAGCCGCTGAAAAGGTCTTGTTGCTTAAACCCCAGGCTTTTATGAACAGGAGCGGGCAGTCGGTGGGTAAGGTGGCGCGGTATTACAAATTAGAACCGCAAGATATACTTGTTATCCACGATGAGCTGGATTTCGATGCCGGTGTTGTAAAGCTAAAGAAAGACGGTGGGCATGCTGGACACAACGGGCTTAGGGACATCATTGCACACTTAGGCTCAAAAGATTTTTATCGCTTACGAATCGGTATAGGCCGTCCGCCGGCAGGGGGGGTGGTTGCTGATTACGTATTGTCAGCGCCGTCAAAGGCTGATGGGCAACTTATGCTTTCAGCGATTGACCAAGGGAGGGGGTTTATCGACCAAATAGCTGCTGGCGATATAGCGGCAGTGATGAACAAAATGAATGGCTGAGTTGTGCGATTTGTTTGTCAGGCATGGCTCCTCGATTACGATATAAACAATACGGGCGTTTTGGTTGGGCTCTAAAACCCTTAAGAATCATGAAATCATCGGTTGACAGTTGGTGCCCGATAAATCATAATGCCGCGTTTACGCAATATCGGAGAGGTTCCCGAGCGGCCAAAGGGATCAGACTGTAAATCTGCCGGCTCTGCCTTCGGAGGTTCGAATCCTCCCCTCTCCACCATCTTTATCTACATAACATCTGCGGGTGTAGTTCAATGGTAGAACTCCAGCCTTCCAAGCTGATCACGTGGGTTCGATTCCCATCACCCGCTCCATGTTTGTGCATATGGCCCATATAGCTCAGTAGGTAGAGCACTTCCTTGGTAAGGAAGAGGTCACCGGTTCAAATCCGGTTATGGGCTCCAGCTTTTTGTGGTGTATGCGGCTTCGTCCTTATAAAATTAATTTCTAGGTGTATAAATTATTGATTAATACTTTTTTTGGTATATAATCATGGGTTCTTTGGGTTTGTCTGAAACAGGTCAGTAGTTCAATTGGTAGAATGGCGGTCTCCAAAACCGTTGGTTGGGGGTTCGAGACCCTCCTGGCCTGCCACTCAGGTGATAACAAATACGTACATACCTTTTTTTCGTAATTAACAGCACATGAATACACAAGCGGAAGCGCAAACGCCGGTTTTTGATATAGTCAAGCAAGTTTTTTCGGTTCTTCTCGTGGTTGCAGGTGTCGCTGCATTCTATTATTTCTCAGAAGTTTCCGTTTTATACCGTGTTATTGGCCTGTTGGTTATGGCGGCGGTTGTTTTGGGTTTGATGCTCACGACAAATCTTGGTCGTAACACCTGGGGATTTTTCCTCGAATCAAAGCAAGAAGTAAGGAAGGTTGTTTGGCCTACCCGCGAAGAAACCACCCGTACAACTATGCTGGTATTTGGTATGGTTGTCGCCGTGGGCTTTATTTTGTGGTTGTTGGATATGTTCCTGTTCTGGGGTGTGCGTCTTTTGACTGGGCAGGGTGGATAACGCTATGTCGCTACGTTGGTATGTGGTTCACGCGTATTCAAATTTTGAAGGTAAGGTCAAGCAAGCCTTAGAAGAACGAATACAACGGGAAGGGTTGGAGCAGTTTTTTGGAAAAATCCTGATACCGACAGAGGAAGTTGTCGAAATGCGCATGGGTCAGCAGCGCAAAAGTGAGCGTAAATTCTTTCCAGGCTACGTGTTGGTGCAGATGGAGTTGACCGATGAGACGTGGCATTTGGTGAAAGATATCCCCAAGGTATTGGGCTTTATCGGTGGCACATCAGACAGGCCGGCCCCCATCTCTGAGAAAGAAGCGATGGCTATTCTCAACAGAGTAGAAGAAGGTGTCAACAAACCTAGGCCAAAAGTATTGTTTGAAGCCGGTGAAGTCGTCCGAGTTGTCGATGGCCCTTTCAAAGATTTTAATGGTGTTGTTGAAGAAGTGAATTACGAAAAAAATAAGCTGAAAATATCAGTGTTAATTTTTGGTCGTTCGACTTCAGTTGAATTGGCCTTCGGGCAAGTAGAGAAAATCTAAACAAACTGAAAAGCCAAGAAGTCTTTGTTTTTCACGCATTGAATTTGTTGAATCCCTGCCTTTGCTTAGGTAGGGATTTTTGTGTCTAAGGGGAGCTGAAATGCGTTTGTACCCATATCGGAGAGAGAAATGGCAAAAAAAATAACTGCATATATCAAGTTGCAGGTCAAGGCAGGTGAGGCTAACCCAAGTCCGCCGGTCGGCCCAGCATTGGGTCAGCGCGGCGTAAATATCATGGAATTCTGCAAAGCGTTTAACGCCAAGACTTCGGACGTTGAAAAAGGTTTGCCTTTGCCCGTTGTCATTACCGTATACAGCGACCGTAGCTTTACCTTCATTACAAAAACGCCACCAGCAACTATTCTCCTGAAAAAAGCGGTTGGCATTAAAAGTGGCAGCAGTAACCCTAATACTAAGAAAATAGGGACTGTGACGGTAGCCCAACTAGAAGAAATAGCGAAAACCAAAATGGAAGACCTGAATGCGGCAAATCTTGAGGCAGCTGTGAAAACGATTGCTGGCAGTGCGCGTAGCATGGGCCTGAATGTGGAGGGCTTATAATGGCTAAGTTGACCAAAAAAGCGAAGATAATTAAAGCAAAAGTCGATAAAACCAAACAATACTCAATCACCGATGCGGTTCAGTTGTTGAAAGAGCTAAGTACGGCGAAATTTGGCGAAGCGATTGATGTCAGTGTTAACTTGGGTGTTGATCCCCGTAAGTCAGATCAAAATGTCCGTGGCGCAACCGTGTTGCCTAACGGAACTGGCAAGACTGTTAGAGTGGCGGTTTTTACCCAAGGCCCGAATGCCGATGCAGCTAAAGCCGCTGGCGCTGATATTGTTGGTATGGATGATTTAGGTGACTTGGTTAAAAAAGGCGAAATGAATTTTGACGTAGTTATTGCGTCCCCTGATGCTATGCGGGTCGTTGGTCAATTAGGCCAAATATTAGGGCCTAGAGGCCTGATGCCTAATCCAAAGGTTGGCACGGTAACCGCCGATGTCGCCACCGCAGTAAAAAATGCAAAGTCCGGTCAGGTGCGTTATCGTACAGATAAAGGCGGAATTATCCACTGTACGCTTGGTAAAGTGAGCTTTGATGCGGCCGCTATTCAAGGAAATTTGGAAGCGTTGTTATCAGACCTGAAAAAGGCTAAGCCGACTGCTGCAAAAGGTGTATATATCAAAAAAATTACGCTTTCTTCAACCATGGGCCCTGGGCTTTGGTTGGATCCAAGCAGTATTACCAGTTAAGAAAAGAACTTTGGGTTGCCGATTATTCGGTAACCGTCAAAGACCGTAGGTGTTGAAAGACTTAATTTTTCCTACGTAGACGGACAACCCTAGCCTGAATAGGTGAGGAACCGTAGGGGATATCCATCTGGATATGTTTAATAGTCTGATATTTCAGATAATAACGGAGGTCACTTGTGGCATTAAATTTAGAGGGTAAAAAGGCGGTTGTCGAAGAAGTTTCGAAATTCGCCGCTAAAGCCCATTCTGCTGTCGCAGCAGAATACCGTGGCTTGACGGTTTCGGAGTTGACAACGCTCCGTAAAACGGCCAGGGAAACGGGTGTTTATTTGCGGGTGGTAAAAAATACACTGGCTAAAAGAGCTGTTGCTGGAACCGAATTCGAGTGTATGCAAGAAGGCTTAGTAGGGCCGATGTTAATTGCATTCTCGATGGAAGATCCAGGTTCTGCAGCGCGCCTGATTAACGATTTTGCTAAAACGCACGATAAGCTGGTCACTAAAATAGTGGCGATTGGCGGGCAGTCTTTTGGTGCATCTGAGTTGGCACGTTTAGCGCGTCTACCTACTCGCGACCAAGGCATTAGTATGCTGATGTCAGTTATGAAAGCGCCTGTTGAGAAGTTGGCTCGTACCCTGGCTGCAATCAGAGATGAAAAGCAAGCGGCGTAAGCTTTACTAAACCAGTTAAAACTTTAAGAATTAAGAGGAAATACAATGGCAATTGGACAAGAAGACATCCTGGAAGCAGTATCAAAAATGACTGTGATGGAAATTGTTGATTTAATTTCAGCAATGGAAGAAAAATTTGGCGTTTCAGCAGCAACAGCTGTTGCTGCTGCACCTGCTGCGGCTGCCGCAGTGGTTGAAGAGCAAACAGAGTTTGATGTGATCATGACCAGCTTTGGTGAAAACAAGGTCGCTGTCATTAAAACTGTCCGTGCTATTACCGGTCTGGGCTTGAAAGAAGCAAAAGATGCGGTTGAAGGCGTACCGACAACCATCAAAGAAGGCGTGCCTAAGGCGGAAGCTGAAGATGTTAAGAAACAGCTTCTTGAAGCAGGCGCGACTGTTGATATTAAGTAACAGCTCAAAACAAGACAGGGTTTAGGCCCGACACAATCCGGTCGGTGGCAATGTTGCCATCGACCTTTTTCTGTTTGCGGTAAGCACACAGTAAAAAATAATTCTTAGCGAAAAAAGGTCTGGAAGCATAATGTCCTACTCTTTTACAGAAAAAAAGCGTATCCGAAATAACTTTGGGAAAAGTATAGAAGTACTTGAAGTTCCCTATCTTCTGGCAACTCAAATCAATTCTTATGCTGAGTTTTTACAGGCAGATCTTACGCCTGCAAAACGCATAGACAATGGGTTGCATGCAGCATTTTCCAGTGTTTTTCCCATAGAAAGCCATTCAGGCTATGCTGTACTGGAGTACATCAGTTATCGTTTGGGCGAACCCACTTTTGATGTAAGGGAGTGCCAGCAACGAGGTGCGACTTACGCCGCGCCCTTGCGTGTACTTGTGCGTCTAGTGATCTACGACAAAGAATCCCCTGTCAATGCCAAAGTCGTAAAAGACATACGTGAGCAGGAAGTCTTCATGGGCGAATTGCCGTTGATGACCGATAACGGTACATTCGTTATTAACGGAACCGAGCGGGTAGTCGTTTCTCAGTTACACCGTTCGCCTGGTGTTTTCTTCGATCATGACAAAGGTAAAACCCATTCCTCAGGAAAGCTGCTGTTCAATGCCCGCGTCATTCCTTATCGTGGCTCATGGCTTGATTTCGAATTCGACCATAAAGACTGTGTCTTTGTACGTATAGATCGTCGCAGGAAAATACCGGCAACTATTTTGTTAAGGGCATTGGGTTACAACAACGAAGAAATGATAAAAATTTTCTTCGAGACCAACCGCTTCACGCTGGGTGCTGAAAAATGTGTGTTCCATATCATTCCTGAACGGATGCGTGGCGAAATATCGGCGTTTGACATCAAGTTTAACGACAAGGTTTTGGTGGAAGAAGGCCGAAGGATCACTGCCAAACATATCCGTGAAATGGTTAAAGCCGAGCTCTCAGAAGTCGAAGTACCGAGAGAATATCTGGTTGGTAAAACCATTGGTCATAACCTTATAGATCCGAGTACGGGCGAGTTAGTGGCTAAAGTCAATGATGAATTGACTTTAACGATGCTTGACCGCTGTATTGCAAGTGGTATTACGGAAATAAATACCTTGTTTGTCAATGACCTGGACAACGGTCCGTATATGTCCAATGCGATGCGTTTGGATGTAACCACCAATACGCTTGAGGCATTGGTTGAAATCTATCGCATGATGCGTCCTGGCGAGCCACCAACTAAAGATTCTGCCGAAAATCTGTTCCAGAATTTGTTCTTTACTGACGAAAGGTATGACTTGTCAACCGTTGGTCGGATGAAGTTCAACCGACGTTTGGGCCGTCAGGAAATTATCGGCTCAGGTACGTTGACTAACGAAGACATTATTGATGTCCTTAAGGAGTTAATCAACATCCGTAATGGCGATGGCAATGTAGACGACATCGACCATTTAGGTAACAGACGTGTGCGTTCTGTCGGTGAAATGATCGAGAACCAGTTCCGTGTTGGTTTGGTCAGGGTCGAACGAGCCGTAAAAGAAAGGTTGACACTGGCAGATTCAGAGGGCTTAGTGCCACAAGAGATCATCAATGCCAAGCCAGTTTCCGCTGCGGTAAAAGAATTTTTTGGTTCCAGCCAGCTTTCACAGTTCATGGATCAAAACAACCCCTTGTCGCAAGTGACCCACAAACGCCGCGTATCGGCATTAGGGCCGGGCGGTTTGGCGCGGGAACGTGCTGGGTTTGAGGTGCGGGACGTACATGCCACCCATTACGGTCGGGTATGCCCCATTGAAACGCCGGAAGGGCCAAACATTGGCCTTATAAATTCCTTATCAGTCTACGCAAGAACCAACAACTACGGTTTTCTGGAAACGCCTTATAGAAAAGTCATAGACGGCAAGGTCACCGATAACGTCGATTATTTGTCGGCTATCGAAGAAGGTGAGTTTGTCATCGCACAGGCCAGTGTTGCTGTTGACAAGAGCGGAAAGTTGGTCGATGGTTTGGTTTCTTGTCGCCATAAAGACGAGTTCACTTTGGCAATGTCAGACACCGTTCAATATATGGACGTGTCTTCAAAGCAGATTGTGTCGGTAGCGGCATCCATCATTCCGTTTCTTGAGCATGACGACGCGAACCGCGCACTCATGGGATCAAACATGCAGCGTCAAGCTGTGCCTACTCTGAGGGCAGAGAAGCCGTTGGTTGGTACTGGCATGGAAAGGACGGTAGCTAAGGATTCTGGGGTAACTGTTGTTGCTGAACGAGGCGGCAGTATCGAAGCGGTTGATGCGGGTAGGATCGTAGTGCGTGTCAATGACACGGAGACTGAGACTGGTACCCCTGGTGTTGATATTTATAATCTGACCAAATACACGCGGTCAAACCAAAATACGTGTATTAATCAGAAACCGCTGGTCAAAAAAGGTGACATCGTCAATGCGGGCGATATTATGGCTGACGGCCCGTCTACCGACATGGGGGAGTTGGCATTAGGCCAAAATATGTTGGTCGCCTTCATGCCTTGGAATGGCTATAACTTCGAGGACTCAATCCTAGTTTCGGAAAGGGTTGTCAAAGAAGACCGATTTACGACCATCCATATCGAAGAAAAAACTTGTGTCGCACGGGATACCAAACATAGCCCAGAAGAAATTACCGCCGACATTCCGAATGTCAGCGAAGAGGCCTTGTCCAAGTTGGATGAGTCTGGAATTGTTTACGTCGGTGCTGAAGTCAAGGGTGGTGATATTCTAGTCGGTAAAGTCACTCCCAAAGGCGAGACTCAGTTAACGCCTGAAGAAAAATTGCTGCGGGCTATTTTTGGTGAGAAAGCGGCTGATGTAAAAGACACATCTCTACGCGTTCCTGGCAGCATTGAAGGGACTGTTATCGATGTGCAGGTGTTCACTCGCGACGGTGTTAAAAAAGATAAGCGTGCACTCGACATTGAAGATCAGGAAATCAAGCGCTATAGGAAAGATTTAGACGACCAGTTAAAAATTCTGGAAGGCGATATATTTGATCGTGTAGCCAAGCTGTTGTTGGGCAAAGACGCAAAATCGGGCCCTGGGCAATTGAAAGCAGGCGCTGAAATTACGCAAACCTATCTGGATAGCCTAAAGCATTCAGAATGGTTGAAGATAAGGATGAAAGACGAAGACCTGAACGTGCAACTTGAAACAGTTACAATGCAGGTTGAGCAGCAACGTAAAGCCTTTGATGAAAAATTTGAGATAAAACGCAAAAAAATCACCATGGGTGATGATTTGCCGCCGGGCGTACTTAAGATGGTCAAGGTTTATTTGGCAGTCAAAAGACGTATTCAGCCAGGTGATAAGATGGCTGGACGGCATGGTAACAAGGGTGTTATATCCATGATTCGTCCGATTGAAGACATGCCTTTTACCGCTGAAGGTGAGCCTGTCGATATCGTACTGAACCCGTTGGGCGTACCTTCCCGTATGAATGTCGGCCAGGTGTTAGAGACGCATCTGGGTTGGGCTGCAAAAGGTCTAGGTATCAAAATTGGCAAGATGCTGGAAGCAAGGGCCAAAGTTGTCGAAATCAGAGAATTCCTCGACAAAATTTACAACAGCAGTGGTCGTAAGGAAGATTTGGATTCATTTTCAGATAAAGAAATCTTGGAAATGGCAGTCAATTTAGTTGATGGCGTGCCTATGGCGACACCCGTATTCGACGGTGCGAGTGAAGATGAAATCCGTACCATGTTGCGGTTGGCTGATCTTCCTGAGTGCGGTCAGATTACTTTATACGATGGTCTGACCGGTGAGCCTTTCGAACGGCAGGTTACGGTCGGTTATATGTACATGCTGAAACTGAACCATTTGGTGGACGACAAGATGCATGCCCGTTCAACTGGCCCTTACAGCCTTGTTACTCAACAGCCATTGGGTGGTAAAGCCCAATTTGGTGGGCAGCGCTTTGGTGAAATGGAGGTCTGGGCGCTTGAGGCTTATGGTGCAGCTTACACCTTGCAGGAAATGCTGACTGTTAAATCCGACGACGTGACAGGCCGGACTCGTATGTACAAGAATATCGTTGATGGTGACCACAAGATGGAAGCCGGAATGCCGGAATCGTTTAATGTTTTGATTAAAGAAATCCGTTCGTTGGCTGTCAATATAGAGTTGGAGCGGGAATAACCGCCCCTAAAAATAAAACTAACTGACAGCTTGTTCTGGAAACTACCAGAAAATACTTAAAGAGGATAAATTCTTGAAAGATTTAATGAATTTCTTAAAGCGCCAAGGGCGTTCCGATGATTTCGACGGCATTCGTATTGGTTTGGCTTCACCCGATATGATTCGTTCATGGTCTTATGGTGAGGTAAAAAAACCGGAAACGATCAATTACCGCACCTTTAAACCAGAGCGGGACGGTTTATTTTGTGCGAAGATTTTTGGGCCAGTCAGTGACTACGAATGTCTTTGTGGGAAATACAAGCGCTTAAAACATCGCGGCGTTATCTGTGAAAAGTGTGGTGTTGAAGTTACGCTTTCCAAAGTTCGCCGTGAACGGATGGGCCACATTGACTTGGCAAGTCCGGTTGCCCATATTTGGTTCTTGAAATCATTGCCTTCGCGTATAGCCCTGTTGCTGGATATGACGCTCCGCGAGATAGAGCGCGTCCTGTATTTTGAATCCTTCGTCATTTTGGATCCTGGTACAACACCCTTAAATAAGGGTCAATTGCTAACAGATGACGAATATTTGGATGCCGTAGAACAATATGGTGACGACTTCACTGCAAAAATG
>JABFSV010000240.1 GCA_013140405.1 Methyloglobulus sp.
TGTTTTGCCAGGTCAATGCCAACTCGTTTAATATTCATTTCGGATTCCTCCTCCGTTGTTTGGAAAGTTTAATTCTACCAAACTGGCACATCGATGCCGTAAGGTGGGAGGGGTCCATACCATTGTTATTGGGTAATTTACCATGTGGTCTTGGTCGTCGGGTTTGGGTCGGTAACTACAAGCAACATGAAATTTCAAATGACTGCTTTCAAGCCCCCGCGTCAGCATGAAGCCTTGTAAACACTTAAATACAACTGGTACTTTTGGAGGCGTTTCACACCCCTCCCTTTAAGATTCAGCAAATCAACGACTGCTTTGTATTTTTAAGGTAATGGCAATGTAGTGAAATAGACTTTTGAAATTAGTGCAGTTATCTTCTGAAAATGACACGATCCACGGCATTTGTTTGAAGACAAGGCCAGCGGTGCTCGTGATGATCGAGTAGGTTTAAAACAGGCGTTGGAGTTCGTTCGGGAAGGCGATTGCTTGATAGTATGGAAATTAGACCGCTTAGGTCGGTCATTGCCGCACTTGTTAAACATCGTCACCGATTTGCAAAAGAGAAAAATTGCTTTTCGTTCGCTCACTGAACAAATGGATACCACCACGCCCCAAGGTGAATTCTTATTCAACATATTTGGGTCTTTAGCCAAGTTTGAACGGGCCTTGGCAAAAGAGTGTATCGTCGCAGGGTTAGCCGCGGCAAAAAAACGTGGCCGCACCGGTGGCCGTCCCATTGCTATCAGCAGCGAAAAACTGACAGCAATAAACGAAGCCCTAAGCACCGGTGCCAGCAAAGCTTCCGTGTGCCGAAATTTTGGGGTAAAGCGAACGACACTTTACGATGCACTTAACCGAAAAGCTCCGTAACAGATTTTACAATTTCGGGGGATGGGCAATAATAGCCAACTACGCATCAACGGATTTTGGTTTGGCCCGTCTGGAAGGGGAGCTGATCCTTTTTTTGCTTTTGTCTGTTTTTTTGCCAGCATCATCAGGCTTGTACTTGCCAGAGCCTGTATCGGTATCAGCACCATCAATCCGTGAAATATTAAGTGCTTGGCCTACAACCCTGACTTTTTTCAATTCTTGAAACAGTTCTTTGGGCATACCTGCGGGTAACTCCACCGTGCTATAGTCCTCTTCAATTTTGATGCGGGCAATGTGGTCGCCGTCGATGCCGGTCTCATTGGCGATTGCCCCAACAATATTGCCGGGTTTTACGCCGTGGGCGTGGCCGACTTCAATGCGGAAAGTTTCCATTTCAATGTTTGCGCCGCCAGCGCGACGCGGTTTACGTTCTGTTTGTGACCGTTCAAAGCGATCCGGTCTGTCTGACCTATCTGATCTGGGCGGCCTGCTGTCTCTACTCTCCCTGTCGTCCCGACTGTCTTTAGGCCGTTTAGGCAGATTCTGCATCAACAAAGGTGTGTCGCCTTGCACTAGCTTGGCTAAAGCAGAGGCTATTTCCAGGGCGGTGACATTATGTTCTTGCTCATATTGTTCAATAAGCTGGCTGAAAAAGCTGAGTTCTTCAGCGGCTAACGTATCGGTAATGTTTTGTTTGAAGCGGGAGATACGCTTATTGTTTATGACCTCTGTCGAAGGCAAGCCCATTTCTTCAACTTTTTGTTTGGTCGCTTTTTCAATGTTGAATAACAGTTTTCGTTCCCTGGGCGCGATAAACAAAATGGCATCACCTGTGCGTCCGGCGCGACCTGTCCTGCCAATTCGGTGGATGTAAGATTCAGTGTCGTACGGGATGTCGTAGTTGACAACGTGGGTAATGCGGTCTACGTCCAGTCCACGGGCAGCGACATCGGTAGCAACCAAAATGTCCAGTTTGCCGTTTTTAAGATGGTTAATCGACCGTTCCCTGAGCGTTTGTGACATATCGCCATTGATTGCGGCAGCAGAGTAGCCGCGAGCTTCCAGTTTTTCGGCCAGTTCAATCGTGGCGGTTTTCGTCCTGACGAAGATGATCATGCCATCGAACGTTTCGGCTTCCAGGATGCGGGTGAGGGCATCTAGCTTATGGACACCGCTAACCAGCCAAAAGCGCTGGCGTATGTTTTCTGCCGAAGCTGTCGTCACTTTGATGGTAACTTCTTCTGGTTCGTGCAGATAGTCTTGGGCTATTTTGCGGATAACCGACGGCATGGTTGCGGAAAATAAGGCAATTTGCTTCTTTTCTGGCAGTTGTTCCAATATCCATTCGACATCGTCGATAAAACCCATACGCAGCATTTCATCGGCTTCATCAAGCACCAGTACGCTCAGGTTGTTTAAAAGCAATGTGCCACGGCGCATGTGATCCATGACCCGACCTGGTGTGCCGACGACGACATGAGCGCCGCGCTTGAGTGAGCGTAGCTGTGTGCTGTAATCCTGTCCGCCGTAAATGGGCAAAACATGGAAGCCTTTTAAGTGTGCTGCGTAGCGTTGGAACGCCTCGGCGACTTGGATTGCCAATTCGCGGGTTGGAGCCAAGACCAGTGCTTGCGGATCTTTTTGTTTGAGATCGATACGGGACAAAATAGGTAACGCAAAGGCCGCAGTTTTCCCTGTACCAGTCTGGGCTTGTCCCAACACGTCTTTGCCTTTCAGCATGTGTGGGATAACCCGCGCTTGTATGGGCGAAGGAGTTTCGTAGCCGACATCATCCAGTACTTTAAGTACCGGTTCAATCAGGTCTAAATCATGGAAAGAGGGAAGGGAAGTGACATCGTTGGACATTAATTTACCTGTTGGTAGAGAGAGGGTGCGCTTTAGCGCGATAAGCTATGATACACAGTTGGATCATTCAAGTGGGCTACGGTCGATTAGCCAGGGCTTGGCGAATTCAAGTCCATTTACCAGATTAACAGGGGGAAGGAGCAGAATTAATTGTCGGCACGAATAACCTAGCTCTAAAGCTATACGTACATTGTATAACAATTCGTTTTGTTTTTCCTAATTAAAACAATAAGGTCAACTGATAGCTTGATGGATTGGTTTTTATGGTTACCTCCCGCAAAATAGCGAAAGGCGGAAAATCTGGTGTTGTCAGTTTTTAACTGACAATCTTCTTGAGTTAAAGAATCGTGTTGTTTGTTATAATAGCGCAGTATTCCTTCCTGGTTGGCCTGTTCCTCGATTAGAATCATTTTGTAAAATTATAAGCACACTTGCCTTAGTTACGCTTTGAGTGCTTACAACACATGTTTCGATTGGTGAATAATGGCTTTCAGTCCCTGTCAATTTGAGAAACTCATTCCGTAAATCCCGCTGCTGCATATCAATCTACCTACATGGATAAACGAAGTCTTCAGCGGTTTTTAGCGGGATACATAATCGTCGGTGTAATGCTTGTCACTTTCGTTATTGTCAAAATAATCCGGCAAGAAATTACCACTTCAAAATATCAGGCGCGTTATCTTTCTGAAATTGCCGAGCAATTACGTTTTAAGCTAAATCCTGGGGCAAGCAAATCTATCCGTTATCCAAGTTATGGGCCTTATGACCAACGCATGGGCTATACGCTGGTTCCAGATGCTATTGGGCGATTAGAAAAAACCGGATTCGGTATTGCAGCCCAGGCATCGTCCTCGCCGATGATGGACAAATTGGCCAATTACGGCCTATTCCCAATCTATCAAGAAAAAACCAGGACGGGCTTAAGCATTGTTGACCAAGCTAATAAAGCCATTTTCAGTACCGTTTACCCTAGCCGTGGCTACCCCAATTTTGAGGCGATTCCGCCGCTAGTCCTGCAAACGCTGTTGTTTATTGAAAACAGGGAATTGCTCAATGACCAGAATCACACCCTGAACCCTGCGGTTGAATGGGATCGCTTTGGCTTCGCCACCTTGCAAATGATGGCCAATAAACTTGGCGTTACCGACAGTGTTCCTGGTGGCAGCACCTTGGCAACACAAATTGAAAAGTATCGCCATTCTGCCAATGGCTACACCAATTCCGGTATTGACAAAATTCGCCAGATGGCGAGTGCTTCTATCCGCGCTTATTTGCTTGGCCCTGATACGCGTGAGATGCGGCGACAGATTGTTCTGGCTTACTTGAATTCAATGCCGCTGTCCGCCACGCCAAAAACGGGTGAAGTGCATGGCTTGGGTGATGGCTTGGCGGCTTGGTTTGGTGCGGATTTCGATGTGGTCAATAAACTGCTTGCCCCATCCGCACTTAAGTCGAACGGGCAAATCAGCCCACAGCAGGCAACCGCTTTCCGGCAAGTACTGACAACCCTATTGTCACAAAGACGGCCTTCATACCTTCTGGGCAAAGGTTATGGAAGTCTACAAGAACTCACCGACAGCTATCTGCGGTTAATGACTAAAGAAGGGTTTATCTCAACAACGTTACGTGATGCCGCTCTCAAAGTAAAAAATCTAAAGCCCACCACATCCGCGCTAAGCCCAAGCAATTTTATGGCGGAAAAGAAAACCCAATCCATATTGCGTACCCGTCTCGCCAAATCGCTAGGCATTAAATCGAATTATGAATTGGATCGTTTGGATCTAACCGTAAAAACGACCCTCGATTATGATTTGCAACAAGCTATCAGCAAAGCCTTGCATGGCTTAAGTGAGCCTGATAATGCCCGTGCAGCCGGGGTTTTGGGTTTTCACATGCTAGATGGCAACATTGACTTAGCCCCCATCATCTACAGCTTGATGCTATTTGAAAAAAGCCCTGTTGGGAATCTGTTGAGGGTGCAAACGGACAGCTTAGACCAACCTTTAGACATCAACGAAGGCATCCGCTTGGATCTTGGATCGACCTCTAAAATGCGGACGATGGTGCATTATTTGGAGCTGATAACCCAGATTTATCAACATTACCAAGGCAATTCGCCTGAACAGCTTAAACAGATCACCCTCACCCTACATCCTCGTGATTACTTGTCTGCCTGGGTTATCGAACAACTGAACAAAAAAAGTGGGATCAGTCTTGAAGAGCTGCTGAATGAAGCGTTGGACAGGAAATACTCCGCCAGCCCTTATGAATATTTTTATACGGGTGGTGGGCTGCATCATTTCAACAATTTCGATAAGTCCGAAAACAGCCAAATTAAGTCCATACGCCACGCTTTGCGGGATTCTACTAATCTTGTGTTTATCCGCTTGATGAGGGATGTCGTCTACCATCACCTGTACAAACCGGACGGCATCGCCCGCTGGTTAGACAATCCAGCCGACCCTAGGCGCAAGGAATATCTGGAGCGCTTTGCCGACCGCGAAGGCCGCGCTTATTTGCGTCGATTTTTTGTTAAATATCAAGGCAAAACGCCCGAAGAAGCAGTGCAATTGCTGGTTGAAAAAGTGCAACCTAAAGTTTCGCGCTATTCCATGCTGTACCGCGCTATTTACCCAGACCATGACGAGAGCCAGTTTTATCTCTTCCTGAAATCCCATATCAAGGGCGCGGACTTGGTTAATGAAGATATTTATGGACTGTATGACAAATATTCCGTAGCCAATTTTGATCTACAAGACCAAGGTTTCATCACTAAAGTACATCCCCTGGAATTATGGTTGGTGCGATTTTTGACTGCACATCCCAAGGCGACTTTGGACACTATCTTGGCTGCCAGTTATGAGCAACGTCTTGAAGTGTACCGCTGGCTACTAAAAAGCAAACGTAAAAACTCCCAACAACGGCGCATCATGACCTTGCTGGAAGAAGAAGCCTTTAAAGAAATCCACACGGCATGGCAGCTCGTGGGTTATCCATTCAGCAAATTGACGCCTTCTTACGGAACCTCGATAGGCGCGTCAGGAGACCGTCCTGCCGCACTGGCAGATTTGATGGGCGTGTTACAGAATGACGGGCGGCGCTTGCCGTTTGTTCGCTTCGATAGCCTACATTTTGCATCGGCGACACCTTATGAAACGCTATTGAATAAGTTGCCGGAGCAGGGCGAACGTATATTTCCAGCCGAAGTCGCCAGGGCGGCACGGGGGGCGCTTGCTGGTGTCGTTGACGGCGGAACAGCTTCGCGCCTTCGTGGCGTATACACTGACAACAACGGCAAACCGTTAATCGTTGGTGGCAAAACCGGAACTGGCGACCATCGCAAGCAGATATGGGGAGAACGTGGTCGCTTGCTGGAATCAAAATTCATCAGTCGTGCCGCAACGTTCACATTTTTCCTGGGCGACCGATTTTTTGGGGTCATCACCGCCTATGTGGAAGGCCCAAACGCCGAGCGTTACCACTTTACCAGTTCATTGCCTGTGCAAATTATCAAATATCTTAAACCTACACTTTCGCCTTTGTTAAATAGGGTTTCGGAAGATCAAAACCTCCCAACATCAGTGCCTGAAAAGTTCACTAAAGCGTTAGATAACTAAGGCTAATAATACGCGTCTCTTTGTTCGGAAGTTCATAAATATAGCCTTAAAAGCATCGTGGCGACACGGTTCACACGCAGAATTTGGGGTCTCAGATGCTACTTTATCGCCGCCAGTTACATTGTTCCCGTGTTCAACCTGGGAACGATAAAATAATCGCATAACAAAAATATTTCACAAAATTGAAACGTTACACGCTACTCAAGCCTGTTCTATGAACCGAAAATTTATTTTTGTATTTTAGGTTTATCTTGAAAAATACTTTACCTGAACTCAAATAGGATTAAATCAAATGGATAACGCAGATGATGATGAAATTGTTAGAAGAATCATTGAAGGGGTTGATGAACTTAACATTCCTCCTCCCACACCTGTAGATAACATAATTAGAGAAATTACGAATTCATTCACTTCCATAGAAGAGTGTAATATCGTAACTGGGCAACCAAAAAACGCGGATGTAACCAAATATTTTGAGACTAACCCAGAACTTTTAGCGTTGGTAAAAGCTGGCGATAACTATTTCCTTGCTGAGGAAACAACACGTTACGTAGCACTTCACGGCATGGTATCGCAGGGTGATGTCGCCCGAATCGTTGCAGCACTATTCAGGAGCGCTGAACTTAACGCAGTAGATCGGGGAGAAACATCGCCAGACACTATCAAAGCTCTATGCGATAATTTTCCTAAACAATTATCTGGGGGGCTAGCTCTCATAAAAGACGAAATCTTTTGGAAGATACCGACACCTACCTTTAACTTTTTACCAGAGGATTTGTCGGCATGGCAGCAGCTTCACGATACTAACTATATGCCTTGGATTGGTGAAGGTTCCTACCCCAATATAATAGTTCAGGGCGACAACTTCGAAATATGGCCAATCGGTGAAGTTGCTGAGTCCGAGCTTATGAGCGAGCCTGGCATACATGCATGCTTGAATCGCACACAACTCAAAGTCGCCCTTGAAAACGTACAACAAGATATCAGGGATTTTCTAGTGCCGCTTCGCAGTTGGGCAATGCGTTTCTACCCAGCAGACGCAGAGGAATTGGTGGCTTGTTTTACCAAGGCGTTTGTTGATAGCAATAGTGATTAAAATTAAACGAGGAAACAAACCTATGGGAGACAAACATGAATAAGTCGTGGTCAGACAGCCTAAAAGAAGCAACCCGACAGGCATTGCAGGATTGTTGGCCTCTTTCAGAAGATGGTTGCCTGCACATGAAAAACGGCAATGGCAGTTTTGGGACGATGCGTTCAGGAGATTTGTTAGACGAAAAATGGCTAATTAAAGACAAAAAGACTGGTGCTGAATATCTTTACACCAGTATCGACGAATTGATTGCCAGTGGTTGGGCGGTTGATTAGTGTGGTAGCTTGGGGTTCGTACCTCACTCCAACCTTACGGCTCTATATGTAACCTTTGGATTTCTCCTTAGCTAAGGATTGCCTTGAGTATAGGTGCCAAAATAGATTTTCTTGCTTCAATAAATGATCCGAAATCTTCTATTTTTAGATTGTGATTAGGTATCAAGTGGTTGTTTAAGAAAACAAGTCTATCTTGGTTTTTAGTTTGAATTTCAACCCAGTTTAAAAGGTCGAAGTCTTGCTTTGACATGTTTTCATTGGCATCAAGCATTTGGAGATTCAAAATTGAATTATAGGTCGTCCATCCATATTTCTGCTTGTCTCCATCATTCAAGGTGTTGTATTTATTTTCTGGGTGCAAGTGATCTTTGTGGAAATTATTATTCTTGTAGTCAAGATGCGGATAAAGCAGCGCCAAAATCGAAAAAGCATACATGTCATCTTTTTGCGTTAGCAGTATGTCTTCAATAAATTCCTCAGTTATACCAGTATCTCTTTTTGTGTTTGAATTGATACCGTTAATAGGAAATTTTGGTGTATCAAATTCAATGGCATAGCTAGCTACATCACTAGTGAAAGCCTTGCGTATTTGGCTTAAAACACTATCCGATGTACCCCCAAAAATCCGTTTTATTAAAACAACGTGTAACCATTTTTTAATAATTTTCTATCGTCATCGTTCGAGACGAGTGTATGGAAGTCCTTGTAGATATTCTTATGATAAAGATAATAAATTATTGGGACCAACGCATTCTTAGATGTCAGGGTCATATCGGTAAATCCGAAAGACTTTACCAAGTCAAATATGGAAAGAATTGCGTCACGAATTTTATCCCATTCCATTTCGAATTCAACGGCATTGTCTTTGGAAAAGTTTGTGACTTTGAATTGAATGTCTTTACTGTGTAAATACAAAAATGATTTCAATATAAAATCTTTTGAAATCGTAAATCCTTTATCCCTTACGCTATCAACCAAGGTATGAATTTCATTTCTTGCGTTTTTCTTCTCCCAATTGGCGACTGCAATGGACATTATCAAATCTGAAAAATTCAGCGGCTCCCCACCACTATTGATTCTGATGAATATATTTAATGCCTTGTCGATACTTTGTTCAGTTTCTTCAAAGAAATTTATTGTTGCTTTTGTGTGGATGACCTCGTGCAACCTTCCTAGGCATTCGCGAGAAAACTCTGTTTTAAATTTGGGGTTATCAAGATATTTTAAGAAGTCGTTGAAATTTGAGAGGCTGAGGATTTCAGAAACCTTGAACCATTTTGTCTGATTTGAATTAAATTCACTTTCCTTCAAGAATTTGAATTCGTACATTCTTCCATCTTCTTCATTTTCTGATGGATTTTCAATATTCAAATACAGGTGTCTGGTCGGATAGACTCTTTCTGTATTTTCCTCATGGAGTCTTGGATTGCGATAGGCGTAGCTCCCGCAGAGACCAATGTAAAGTGATGTCAGTCTTTGCTGACCATCGAGTACAGCCGTGAAATCGTTGTGGCCGCTTGTCGGGAACTCGTCATTATGAGTTTTGTATCGTTGT
>JABFSV010000283.1 GCA_013140405.1 Methyloglobulus sp.
AGGGTACAAAGGCAGAATTGGTGTTTATGAATTACTGGAGCTAAGGCCGGATACGCTAGATGCCCTGAGCCGTAATGACTCAGCTGAATTTACTAAAGCCGCCTTGAAAACCCCTGGCTTCATTCGTTTCTCAACCTGTGCAGCTGAATATGCTGAACAAGGCATAACCACAGTGGATGAAGTCTTAAGGATTACTGGAGCAATAGAATAAGGTGGCGCAGTTCAAATGCACCGCCCGTAACAGTGCAGGCAAATTGGTCACCAACATTGTTGAAGCCGAAAGCCGCCAACTAGCCGCCCAGCTAATCAGCAACCGTGGCATGACCCCAGTGTCCATTACGCCAGCCGCCATCAGTACTGATTTATTCGAGCAATTCAACCAGTGGCGTGCATTGGACAGCCTGAACATCAATGACATGATGCTGTTTAGTCGGCAAATGCACAGCTTATCCAAAGCGGGCGTTCCCCTGGTTAGGGCTTTGCGTAGCCTGACTGAATCGACCCGTAACTTGGCATTGGCAGGTGCGCTAAAGGATATTACCAAACGCCTTGAATCCGGCTCGGCATTGAGCCAAGCCATGAATCAGCACAAAAAAATCTTTAGCCCTTTATTCATCAACATTGTTCACGTTGGCGAAACCAGCGGGGAACTCGATCAAGCATTTTTGCAAATAGCCAACTATCTGGATCGGGAAAAGGAAACCCAAAACCGCATCAAATCGGCGTTACGTTACCCAAGCATGGTGATTATCGCGATTAGCATTGCGATGGTAGTCATCAATATTTATGTCATTCCCGCATTCAAAAGCGTATTTGACAGGATGCAAGCTGAACTGCCCTGGCAAACCAAACTGCTAATGACCATTTCTAATTTCACCGTCAGCTATTGGCCTTATCTATTGGGCGGAACGATGGCTTTGATCATGGTTATTGTCAAATACATCAACACCCGCGAAGGCCGTTTGCAATGGGATTGGCTAATGCTAAAGATGCCCGGTGTCGGCAGTATCGTTGAACGGTCTACGATGGAACGCTTTGCGCGCTCTTTTGCGATGACCTTAAGTTCCGGTGTGCCACTAATCCAAGGCATCACGATCGTTTCTGCCGCCATTGGCAACAGCTACATTTCGTCCAAACTCGAGCAAATGCGCATCGGCATTGAAAAAGGCGATTCCATTAGCCGCATGGCAAGAAGCACACAACTATTTCCAGCACTGGTTATCCAGATGATTATGGTGGGTGAAGAAACGGGTAATATCAGCGATATGCTTCAGGAAGTCGCCGATTTCTACGAAACCGAAGTTGATGCCGAATTAAAAAACATCGCCAGCGTCATTGAACCCATCTTAATCGTAATTATCGGCATCATGGTATTGGTATTGGCGTTAGGGATTTTTTTGCCGATGTGGAATTTATCAAGTGCGATGAAACACTAGTCCGCGCATGGCTTTAACACCTGAAAAGGCTAACTTATCCTCCCTTCCCCTCTATATTAGGTTTCCGGTTAGAACAAATTGGGATTGGTTATTTCACAATCGACACTTCAAGTTCCCGTGATACGTAGTCGGCACTGCCATAAGCACCGTATTCACTGTGGGCATTCAATTGGTAAATAATCGGCGTATCACTACCTTCCTGATACGAGGCTGAGGTGCAGCCCAAACTTACCGTGAACCCAGTCAAGCCTGATAAGGTTAATGTCGCCTGTGCAGTAATGTTCGCACAATTGCTGCCGGTGTTGATTTTAGCCGTCGCCCAGCCCAACCCCGCTTTCGCTGTTTGATAAGCCCTTGCACCTTGTAAGGCATAATTTGAAGTGGCGTGTTGCACGCCACTCATCCGCACCATATAACCACCCAGCAAGCCTAGCACCACCAGAATAAAGATAGCCATTACGATGCTAAAACCTTGTTGCCTTTTGTTGAATTGGGCTGGATAAGCAATCATGGCACATTATCCACATGGACTTGGTGCATTAGTTGGGCAGACTCGCCCATTGCATCTGTTAGGGTAATCGCCAATGTCACCAAGCCAGAACGGGTTGCAGAGCCGGGGTCATACGTAAACAGGCAGCTCGAAACCTTATCGGCTTGCACTTGTCCAGTAACACCCGAAGGTGGATTTGGCTGTATTGATGCTATTGTATAACCGGAATAACGCAATAATTGATTGTTAAAACAACTGTACGTAATAGGGGTATCGACTATAAAAAAACGTTGCTGAGGTGAGGTATATGGAAACTTGAAGGCATTAAATTTAACAACCTTAGCATTGCTTGAATTGATTACCGTTGTTCGATTATTTCCCGCATAAGCATCGGCAGACGAGCCACCGAGATTATAAACAACCAGATATTCTCCCGCTGTCGTAAGGGAGTTAAACGTTTTTAAACTGCCTGTTATTTCAAAGCAAGTGTCTGATAAAGTGAAATCCAAGATATCAACTGCTGGACTGGTTGCACACAATCCGGCGGTTGCAGCAACGCTAAAATCTTGCTTAGCCCGATAACGCCCACCATCCTCAACATGCAGCAATTCAAGCACCGTGCCGCTTCCAGTAATACGCACACTGTTAGGCAGCGCCCTGCGAATATCCCTCTGCATCCGCCTTAATGTCAATTCAGCCGTATCGACCAGGGTCGTGCGGCGTTGCAGGTCGAGGTAGCTCTTTACGGGTTGCGTAATTATTCTTGTCGTCATCGTCGCCAAAATACCGACGATAACGATCACCATAA
>JABFSV010000005.1 GCA_013140405.1 Methyloglobulus sp.
TGACACCCACCATCAACTCGCGCCCGTTTGGTTTTACAATCATAGGCTCAATTGATATCCCATCTACGTGTGCGTTTGGACGGTTGCGTTTAATGTTCTCGACAAGTTCATGATAAGCGCCACGCACGGCTTGCGCGTTTATCAGATTGAGCCTAACACCGCCAGCATCCGTCTTGTGGGTGATGTCGGGTGAGTTAATTTTCATTACCACCGGATAGCCCAGTTGCTGTGCGATCAGCAAGGCTTCATTAGGCGAATGCGCCACCAGGGTCTGTGCCACCGGAATATGGAAGGCCGATAAGAGTGCTTTTGATTCCATTTCGCTCAATACCTTGCGGCTTTCCTGCAACGCTCCTTCTATGATCATACGTGCGCCTTCCACATCCGGTTCCAGATGATGGGACAACGGCCCAGGCATCTGCATCAAGAGTTTCTGGTTTTGATAGTAGGCAGAAAGAAAGGAAAAAACTTCTACCGCCGGTTCCGGCGTGCGGAAACTGGGTTTTCTGGCGTGATTGAACGCAGTGCGGGATTCTTCGACTTGCGCCCCACCCATCCAGCAGGTCAGCAACGGCTTGCTATATTGATTGGATAGTTCGATGACTGTGTTGGCGGCTTCCAAGGGCTTGGTCATCGCTTGTGGTGTGAGTATGGTCAACACACCATCTACATTGGGGTCTTCCAGGCAGGCTTTCACTGCATGATGGTAGCGGTCAGCCTGGGCATCACCGATAACATCCACAGGGTTACCATGTGACCAAGTGGCTGGTAGTACTTGGTTGAGCGTTTCAATAGTAATATCTGACAAGGAAGCCATAACCAACCCTAGGTCGGATGCACAATCTGTTGCCATCACGCCAGGGCCACCGCCATTGGTGACAATGGCCAGTCGGTTTCCAGTGGGATGGAAACCGCAGGAAAGCGCCTTGGCAGCGGAAAACAGCTGGGTGATAGTTTGTACGCGGACAACACCAGCACGACGCACCGCTGCATCGAAAGCATCATCCGAACCCACCAGAGAAGCGGTATGTGACATCGCCGCTTTGGAACCAGCAGGATAACGCCCTACTTTGACCAGAATCACGGGCTTAATGCGGGCGGCAGCACGGATCGAACTCATGAAACTGCGTGCGTTGCGGATACCTTCGATATAAAGCAGGATACTTTGGGTTAAAACATCCGACACCAGGTAGTCAAGAATCTCACCAAAATCCAAATCCACCGACGAACCCATGGATACGACACTGGAAAACCCTACATCGTTGGATTGTGCCCAATCAAGGATAGCGGTACACAAAGCGCCAGATTGCGACACAAAGGCAAGGTTGCCCGTATTTGCGCTGCCTTTGTTAAAAGTGGCGTTTAGGCCAATGTCAGGGCGCATAACACCAAGACAATTGGGGCCAATCAGACGTATACCATAACGTTGGGCATTATCCAGCACCGTGCGTTCCAATGCCTTCCCTACCGCCCCAGTTTCGCCAAAGCCTGCCGTTATAATGACTGCGGCCTTGACGTTGTGTTTGCCACATTCATCAATAATGCCAGGCACTGTTTCTGGCGGAGTGGCAATCACCGCCAATTCAACAGGTTCGATGATTTGGGAGATTGAAGTATACGCTTTGCGGCCCTGGACTTCGGGATGACCCGGATTGATGGGATAAAGTGCGCCTTGAAAACCACTTTGCAGCATGTTCTGAAAAACAATTTGCCCTACGGAATCAATGCGGTCACTGGCACCAAAGACAACAACAGATTTTGGTGAAAATAGAGGTTTGAGATAATGTTGTGCCATGACCATAAATTCTATTGGAAGGTAAGCCCTTATCTTAGTGGATTTGGGGAGTTAGCGCCAAAACATCATTACCGACGATAACGGCAAGAATAGGTTAAGGATTTTCTGAATTTAACAGGATGACTTCTATTTCCTCGGTGATTTCCTCCTGACGATATATTTGTATTTTTCGATGAAGGTTAACTGTTTCATCGTCCAGGTGTTTTACTGCGCCTTCTAAATGCTGCAAGCGACTGTGGTTCTCAGCTATCAGCGAGATGTACAATATTTCATGCAATACTGCAAATAAGTAATGATGCACCAAGTCTGAATAAAACTCAGCCGCATCAAGATTGATCAGAGGTGGATATCCATAGCTTGGTTTTCTTTGTTGTTGCAGTGGGAATGGCGGAAATATTTGCCGTAATGTAATGCAACCGGATATATTCCCATGGTAAACAACCGTTAGCCGGATTTCTGCTTGACCTACTGCGGTAGGGTTGTTCATTTCCTTCAATGAGTTAATGGTATTGATTAGCTCAGTTAGAACAGCGGGAACCTCTTCGGCGATATTGGCACCTGAAATTACTGCTATGGCTGGTGGGCTATTCTCTGATGAAAGCCTGTTACCCAATCTACTACCAATTGCAATAATGCCAGAATGAGATTTATCTGCAATGGTAATTATCAGGCTTTCGTTAAAATCACCGCAAAAACCACGCTCTGCCCCAACCAAAATATAAATATGCTTGGCGGAATCAAGCCCTATAGGTAGGTTAGGGTAAAAATCCAGGAAATCCATAGCCGCATTTTCAATATTAACAACGGTTTGGCTTTGCATGGATTGGTAACGGGTCAGTTTATGAATTTCCATAAATGCCAAGTTTTTCATAGAGTTTAATATCGCACGTATTTCCTCCAATTGGGTGATATGCAGTTGCAAGTCGTGACTTTGGCTCATGAAGTTTGGATGCCCGACTTAAACCAGTTGCCAACAGTTTGTCGCCATTGCCCTGGACTGCTGTCCAATGTCAACGACGTGATAGCAACTTCCTGTTCAATTTTTGCCAAATATCTGGTAATTTCGGTGAGTTCCAGAGCATTAAAAAAGCCTTCATTAAATGCGGTCAACCAGGCTAATTGGAACAGATTACTTAATGGTTTAAGCCGATCCTGCTTCAGTATTTCACGCAATAGCCGTCCACGTTTAATCCGTACTTCCATGGATGTTTCCAGACGCTGTCCAAACCGAGTAAAGGCTTCCAGTTCCAAAAACTGTAGATAATCGAGCTTCATCTGTCCGGCTTGGTCACGAATACTCGGATGCTGCGCTTTGCCGCCTATCCGTGAGACCGATTTGGCAATGTCAATTGCTGGGCGAAATCCTGAATTAAATAAGTTGTTATCGAGATAGATTTGCCCGTCGGTGATCGAAATCAGGTTGGTTGGTATGTAGGCGGCAATTTCACCTTGCTTGGTTTCAACGATGGGCAAAGCAGTCATGCTGCCGCCGCCATTTTCGGCATTCAAGCTGGTTGAGCGTTCCAAAAGGCGGGAGTGAACAAAGAATATGTCGCCCGGATAGGCTTCCCTTCCAGGTGGGCGGCGTAATAATAAAGACAGTTCGCGATACGTTCTGGCGTGGGTAGAGAGGTCATCGTAAACAATCAAGGTATTGCGCCCCTGAGCCATCCAGTATTCAGCCAATGCACAACCTGCAAAGGGTGCGATGTATTGTAATCCAGGGAGGGCGCTGGCTTCGGCGACGACACAAACAGTGTAGCCAAGCGCTCCATGGGATTTCAGTGTTTCTATCGTACTAACAACGGCAGAACGTTTTTGGCCGATCAGCACATAAATGCAAATCACATCCTTATCTTTCTGGTTGACGACCGTGTCGATGGCAATTGATGTCCTGCCCAGCCCTTCATCACCTATTATCAATTGCCGCTGGCCCTTGCCTATCGGGATCAAGGTATCGATAATTTTGATGCCGGTGTACAAGGGCTTATCAACAAAATCCCTGGCTATAATGGCGGGTGAGGCTTGTTCGAGATTGCCTCTACCAGAACCTGATGGCGGAACTTGCCCGTCTAGCGGCTTACCGAGAGGGTCTACTATCCGCCCTAAGAAATCGTCATCGACCGGTATGCTAAGGGGATGCCGTGCATGACAAACGTTGGTGCCTGAGGTCAGGCTTTCGGTCTGGTATAGCAAAATTGCACCGATTCGGTCTCGGTTAAGATCAAACACCATGCCTCGGCTGCCGTCGGCAAAAATCAGGATATCTTCGATAGCCGCTGAAGGTAAACCTTTAATCCAAGTTATGCCATCGCCCACCGAAACGACAGTCCCTTGCTCGGTGATACGCAGCCCTGGCTCATAGCCGGAAATCCAGTCTGCCTGTTTTTCCAGTGCGGTTTTAGGCTTGTTCGGACTCATAAGCGATCTCGGCAAAACCGACCAGTTCGTGTCCCAAGTTGGCATGTAGTACCCAAGCTCCAATATCGATGCGAACACCAGCGATTAAAGCACTATCTTGTTTATATTGAGAATCTACGGGATGATTGATTAGCAAACCCAGTTTTTGCTCTAATTGCTGTCTCAGATCAATTGCAAGTGGATAGGCACTGGTTACTTTGATGTTTAGTGGCTTTTTTGAATCCGATAGTTGAAGGCTGAGTTTGCTGGCTTCCGGCATGGCAGCCAGTTGGTCGATTAGCATGGCAAGCAAACGACCTTCCACTTCTAGCCCAGCCGCCTGCTGCAATAACAAGCCTGCAAAGCGCGCACCGTTCTCTAATGCCTGTTTTTCAGCTTGTTGTTGAAATTCTTCTTGCTGGCGGGTAAGCGTTACTTTGGCTTTTTGGCGTTCCTGTTCAAGCTCGCTTCGGAGTTTTTCCAATTGTGTGCTTCTTTCTACTTCAAATTGTTGGTGCAGTTCAGCTTGTGCAGCCTTTTTTTCTTGTTCCCAAAGCTGTTGACGGTTTTCATAAAGTTTGCGTTGTTCTTCTGCTTCATCATGAAGTTTTTTGGCTTCTTCAAGCGATTGGTCGATATGTTGCTTGCGCTTAGCAATCATCTCCAGAAGCGGTTTATAAAAAAGACGCTGCAAAATCCAGATCAGGATCAGGAAATTGATAGTCTCTAAAATAAAGGTCGTAGTGTTAAATTCCATGCTGATTTATGTCGCTTATTTAATAATGTACTCAAGCAAGGGGTTGCGGAATAACACAATCAAGATAATAACCAGGCTATAGATGGCCAAGGATTCGATCATCGCCAGACCGATAAACAAGGTGCGCATAATCGACCGTTCCGACTCGGGTTGCCGGGAAAGCGCCTCCAATGCACTGCTGATGGCTTTGCCCATTGCCAATGCCGGTAACATGACGCCGATGGCAATCCCGAAAATGGCGGCGACGCTCGACCCTAAAACGATCATGGAAATATCGGACATAATTACTCCTGTGAATTGAGTTGCTGGGATTGTATCGCGCCTGCCAGATAGATCAGTGCAAGCATACCGAAAATATAAGCTTGTACCAATGCTTCGATAATATGTAGCATCAGGATTGGAATCGGTGCAAGAAAGCCCGCCACCAGTAAAATCAACATGGCAGCCATTTCCAAACTCATCATGTTTCCGAATAAACGGATTGCCAGCGCCAAGGTGCGGGTAAATTCGCTAATAATATGGAAAGGCAACAAAATCGGACTAGGTGTCAGATAATGATGAAGATATTTTTTTAAGCCCTGTGTCTTGATGCCGAACCAATGCACCGAAAAAAACACCAATACCGCCAGCGCCGAGGTGACAGATAGGTCACGGGTTGGGGAGTGTAATCCCGGTATCAAGCTTACCAGATTGGCGATGGTGAGGAATATCCACAAAGATGCGATGAAAGGCATAATCTGTCGGCCATGTTCCGGCGCTACCGCCAGGATTGCTTCGTCGATTGCGGCGACGATGTTTTCGACAACGGTTTGAACTGTACCTGGGAATAACTTTAAATTCCGGGTCGAAAGCCAGGCAATTAACGACAATACCAGCATGACACCCCATGTGGTAATCACAGAGAGACTTATCACTACGGAGCCAATCGCAAAAGAATAAGCATTTTCCATTATCTTTCCTATTAATCTTTAATCAGAAAATACACGTTTAATATCCCGATGACCACGCCAGTGAGTAATAAGCTGAGCGTCCAGCGCATGGAATATCCTGCCATCATCCCATCCAGCCAACTTCCTAAATAAGCGCCTGCAATAACCGGCAAAACCATGACCAATCCTAAAGTGCCGATATAAATTGTTTGCGACAACAGGTTAGGGCGGTCATGTTCGGCTTTTTTTATCCGAATGACCTGCTTCTCAATCTTGGTTTTCAAATTATGCAGATCTTTCATCGCCACCCGCTCGGTTTACGTTGCAAGGACACCATGCGTTTTAACATGGCCTGTTCCATTCTGTGCAGGCTAAGCCGGGTTGCCCGCAAATTATCTTCCTCGGTTATTAGTTGCCTATCCAATAAAGTACTGATCCGGTCAAAGTCAGTGTCAACCAGGAAATGCCGGGTACTCACCGTTAATACATTCTTCTTGAAATACAGCACGCCTCCTGGCAACGCCAGATATTGCCAGTCTTCTGACTTCTGCCGAAACCGAGCCAAACCAAATACTAGGGTGGTCATAAATCGGTCATGATGGGCTTGAATACCGAAACTTCCCGATGCATCCATGCCCACAAAAGTGCTTACATCCTGAATGCTTAGCTCATTGGTGGCATCATATAAGTTCATTACAAACGAATTCATTTTCAATCCTGCATCGAGCCGCGCATATAGCATTGTCCTTCACTGAGATTATCGTATTGCCCCGACAAAAATGCTTCACAGTCCGTCAGGACTTTTGCAAGCGGAACCGATACGCCAGATTGTTTGCTATGCTGGGCTAAAACCGAAAACGGCTGGGTCAGGTAGCGTTGCAGTTTTCGGGCGCGCGTGACTATAAGCCGATCGGCTTCGGACAATTCTTCTACGCCCAACATCGCAATAATATCTTCCAACTCGTCATAGCGCGCCAGATGTTCGCGCACCGTTTGGGCGACCGAATAATGCCGGTCGCCCAAAGTCTGCCTATCCATGAGCTTGCTGCTGGAACGGAGCGGGTCGACTGCCGGATAGATGCCTTTACTGGCTTGATCCCTGGACAGGATAACTGTTGTATCCAGATGGCTAAGGATAGCGCTGACGGCTGGATCGGTCATGTCATCGGCGGGAACATAGACGGCCTGGACGGAGGTAATTGCACCTTGCCGGGTAGATAATATCCGGTCTTCCAGTTCCGCAACCTCAGAAGTCAGAGTTGGCTGGTAGCCTACCGTTGCAGGCATACGCCCGAGCAGGCTAGAAATTTCACTACCCGCTTGGACGAAGCGAAAGACATTATCCATAACGAACAAAACTTCCTTCTGCAAAGTATCCCTCAGATATTCCGCATAAGTTAATGCCGATAAGCCGACGCGGAAACGGACTCCCGGTGATTCATCCATTTGGCCGAACACCATTAAAGTATCCGACATGACACCCGCTTGCTGCATTTCCCGCCATAACTCATGCGCTTCACGAATCCGTTCACCAACGCCAGCAAAAACCGAAACGCCCTTATGGATAGCGGAAACCGAATGGATGAACTCCATAATCAAGACGGTTTTCCCAACGCCCGCACCACCGAATAAGCCGGTTTTCCCACCCTTCACAAAAGGACATAAAAGGTCGATAACTTTAATGCCTGTCTCAAGGATGCCGGTTATTCCAATCGCCTCTGACAAGGGCAAGGGTTTTGAGTGAATATTCCGGAATTCGTCGTGCTGTAAAGGTGCTAGCCCATCCAGCGGTTCACCGAAAATATTCAATAAGCGGCCTAAGCATTCTTTAGAAACAGGCACTTGTAACGGTGCGCCGGTATCATAAACCGTGAGACCACGGCTTAATCCGGCTGTGCCATGTAACGTTATCGCCCGGATATGGCGTTCATCGAGATGTTGGTGTACTTCAAACAGATAAGTGGTATGGTCAAAACGGGTATATAAGGCCTGCCGCAAGGGCGGTAGCCGGGTGCAATCGATAATCACCACGGGGCCATGTGCTTCAATGATATCTCCGATAGCCTTTGAAGCATTGTTAGTTGTCTGTAAGCTATTCAATATTGCTGTCTCTTCTAGGTTGAAAGTTAACAGTCACTAGGAAAATATGGGTCACCAGATTAAAGTTTTGCTCTATCAATGATTTTTTCACTAAAAACCATATTGCAAGCAATATGCAATAGGCGTATTAATACCACGGTAAACATCCAAAAGGTTTGATGCTGGACAATAAAATGAAAAAAATTATTTATGGCTTTTCTAAAAAGTACGACCATAAGCCAACCCATTTGTTGCAAATCCTAAGGGCAATTCAATCTTACTATCATTACGTACCCGAGGAAGCGATAGAACAGTTGTCCGAGTTGTTGTGCATTCCGCGAACCCGAATCATTAGTGTTGTTGAATTCTATAGCTTTTTACATTTGACCCCAAAGGGGCAATTTGAACTTCTAATCAGCGATTCCATTACGGATCACATGCTGGGCAAGATAGCATTGACTAGCTATTTAGCTAATCAGTTGAATGTTGCCATCGGCGGAGTACGAGAAGACGGCGTTGTTAGTCTGGATAATACCTCATGTACTGGCTTATGCGATCAGGGGCCAGCCGGATTGGTCAACGGCTATCCGCTGACATATTTAGACCGTCCACGCATAGACTGCATTACCAACCTGATTAACCAGCAAAAACCATTATCTGAATGGCCGAGCGAGTTATTTCAGGTGATGGATAATCTAATCAAACCTGGTTTGCTGTTAGATAGCACAATTGCAGTAGGCGATGCGCTGAAAACCACTTTTAAACGGGGATTGCAAGAAACGCTGGCGGAAATTAACCAATCAGGATTGCGTGGGCGTGGAGGTGCAGGTTATTCCACGGGTTGGAAATGGCATCTGTGCTATGAAGGCGCTGAAGAGGAGGCGTTTTGCGATATTGATACTCAAAAACAGTTGCAACGCTATGTGATATGTAATGCCGACGAAGGGGAACCCGGCACTTTTAAGGACCGGGTGCTGTTAAACAGTTACGCCCACCAGGTATTTGAAGGCATGACTGTCTGTGCTGCAATTATTGGGGCGACGCAAGGCTTTTTGTATCTGCGCGGCGAATACCTGTTTCTTTACGATAAACTGCAAGCGATATTGGATGAGCGCCTTCAGATGGGGTTGCTGGGTAACAATATTCTGGATAAAGGCTTCGATTTCGATATTGAGATCTGTTTGGGGGCAGGGGCTTATATCTGCGGTGAAGAATCTGCGCTTATCGAGTCGCTTGAAGGCAAACCCGGCATACCGCGCAACCGTCCGCCTTATCC
>JABFSV010000359.1 GCA_013140405.1 Methyloglobulus sp.
CAATTCTGTGACTTTTGTCGAAATAGCTTCAGGTAATTTTTTCATAGCCACAACTCCGTTTTTTCGTTGGGTTCGATTAGGTTTAATAAGGTCGAAACCACAGTGTGTCTATAATTCCGCTCAATTTTTAAATATAAAAAAGTCGATTACCTGGTTTTGAAACTGTGTTCATTTCGTCAATGAATCCGCCTTCACAGCATGGGGTATATTGTGAGGCAAATTTTTCGGGATGTAATGGGAGAACTGTGGGAGTTTTTTGTGTGCTGCGTAAACTTAAAAACTGGCGCTTTGAAAATTAGACAAGTCCGGCACGAACGGACTAATCTACATAAAAGGTTGTAAGGTTAAAAATTGATTTATGAGAGCTGCTTATGGTGGAAATTTTTTAATTCCTGCACGGCCATTTTTTGGTAGGAAGCGTTATTGAGTTTAACCCACAAATTCATCACAAAATAACCATAAGGCAGTTTTGGGCCTTGCTCGGAATAGGCAATTTCATGGAAATGTTTGTTCTCGTCTTCATGATGCCCAATATGATGAGGAAGGCCGATTAGGGCGTATCGGCTCAGCCAGGAGTGGCTAACCCAGCCGTAAGTTTTGCCAAATTGCCCGTTTTCCAAACCCCAATGTTGAAAATAATTCACGGTTTCGAGAATACGGACGGCGGCGATGGCTTGGTAGATAAACATGACCGTAGCCAACCAGCCAAAATGGATAATGATAAAAATCAGTAGCGCGAGTTCGATTAGCAAACCTTGAAATACTTGATTATGGATGATGCCATGCTGATTTGGATCAAGGGCTAGCCGATCTTGTTCTGAGTGCCACGCATAACGCAAATAACCCAGATAAACCCGTCGCCAGTAGTCCTTAAAATTCTCGCCCAATTTTGCCGTGGCTATGTCATCAGGCATACTCAAGTTAAGATGATGTCCACGTTTGTGGGCAATAACAAAATGTTCATAACAAACAGTGCATAACAGTAACCGGCCTAGCAGTTGCAGGGTGGTTTGTGGGCGGTGGATTAATTCATGGGCTACCACAATTCCAGAAGTGCCAGAACTTGTACCTACTAAAAAGCGGATGGCAACCAGGTTAACGAGGCTGATGACAATATCGTTATAAGATTCCCAACGCAGTTGGGTTATATAGTCCAACATCAAGATGATGTTTGCGAATTGCAGAAAAGTCAGGGTGTACAAGATGCCGTCATAGAACTGCGCTGAATATTTCTCGGTAGTTTCTGGCTTAAAATCAGGACTAAGCCAGTCTGCCAGCAATATCAACCAGAAAGGGATAGTCCAAGCCAAGGTGCTGGCAATACCATGCAATCCAGTTATCAGAAACAATAACGTGCTGATCGGCAGGATAAAGCACAGTAAATGCTTGGATCGACTGAACATCACAGTTGCACTGCAATGTTAGAATAATAAATGATTAACATAATGATAGTGCCTTCTAATAATTGTTATTAGCACGCGGGCGTTTCAAAAGATAATGCCCGATTAGCGAAAATTTAAAGCGATTGCTTACAGTTTGTAAAGAACAATAACCTGAATATATCCGTCGCCAATGGTCCTGCATAATTTGTTCACCATAACAGGCCGAAACTTCATCAAGATACGTTTGTATGGCTTTAATAGCCAAGGCTGAATGGCCTGACGACAGGTTATCAATGGATGTGTGGACATCAACGATAGCAGGGTTAATACCCCAAAACTTGAGTTCTTCCGACAAACGCAGGTACACCCTACCCAAGCCGCTGATTTCGATAGCCATATTCAAGCCCAATAGTTCAGGCAAAAATGCACTGGGGAATTTGGAAATAGCCATCAGATACACGGGAATATCGAAAGCGCTGCTGATAAAACCAGGATGATTGGTAAAGTCTTTGTCGTAAATCGGCGGCAATTTGATAGCCAAGCTATTGAGCAACGCCTGATAAATATGGGGATGATTTTGCGTTAGGATGCCATTACCCGTTTCGTCTTCGTAAATCTTTTGGAGCAACGAACCAATCGTATGGCTGGAATAGTAATCTAGTTGCTGGCTGCCTTGTAGCCAACTGCCGTCAGTCAAAATTGTGGGAGCAAACTGTTCAATTCCCCACACGTAAGCGCTTTTGGATAATTTGGGTTTTTTGTTTAGTGGCTTATAAGTATCGACTTCGTGCTGGTAAATCGACTTGATATAGCCTTCAAATGCTTGGTGGGAATATTGGCGGAAAGGCAGGCGATTGAAGAATGTTGCCATAGCCAAAACTCGGTTTACTTTGTGTTTAGCGGCAGGCAATACCTCAGGGTAAAGGTCATTGTTGACCATATAATAGTAAAATTCTTTATTACTTAGGCTGTTGTAGTTGACCTGCGCTAAGTCGTTAACATCTTGCTGTGCTTCAGCTTTGGCAAGTTGGGGGGCAGGATTATTGGTAATGCTCTTTAAGCCGACCTTATAATTTGCAGATTTATGTTTTTTACCTTGCGTCAATGCCGGGTTTAATTCGGATAACAACCAGTTCTTGAGGATGGTTCTCCCACTGTCATCAAGCACGCCAAACATCGGGCCGTTAAACTCAAATAATTTCAGTAGCTTGCTGTTTTCTGGCTTGTCTCGGTCAACATACGGCGAATGTAATAAGGTGGCCAGAAAGTTTACGCTCTTGAATGGTGTTTCCTTAAACCAGTCGTCGATTGTTTTACTTCCCAGTCGAATTTTACCGTGGTGGCCTATGGCATGAGGGATTAGCGTTGAAAGCAATTGCTCCACCGATTGCCGAGGTGACAGGATGGTGTGTACCTGTGTATTGATCCGGTGGTCGCAGCATTCAAGCTGTTGTTGATGCAACCAAAATCCCGTTTGTATCCGCAGCCACAAATCGTCGGCTTGTTTGCTAAATTCACCTAGATAAGCCTTGATAATGGCTGCAATATGGGTAAGTTCCTGCTTGCGCCGGTCACTTCTGGACGTTAGAAAACCTGGAAGTTTAAGGTTGTCACCGTCAGGAAAAAACTGCTCCAGTAAACTTTGCGATTGGCAATAAGACAACGTAAACCCCAGGATTTCTGGAAAAAACACCCTAGGAAACTGCGCCAAAGCCAGTTGGATTGCGGCAAAATCGAAAATCTCATCGCCTATATCGGTTTGTTTTGCGAAAGCTAAGGTATGCAAGGCAGGTAACTCAATGCCTGATGAAAGCAAATAGGCGTGATAGATTTCCCTGCTTTTGGCAATACCCTGGTTGCCTGCCGTTAACTGCAAGTACATCGCCATCAGGTCAATCGCCAACGGAGACTGGCTAGTAACCGTTTGCGTAATCGTCGCTAACCAGCTTGGTTCGGTAAAATAAATAGGTGCATATTGCACCAGGAAATCATTTATCGCGGTTTCAGGCAGTGGATAGGAACGTGTGGATTCTGCGTTTTTAAGCAAATCACCCAAATTAACAGCACTATATTTTTCTCTGAATACATCGGTATATTTTTCTTTAACTGCTTGAAAGTTCTGCTTTAAGTAATGATATGCCCTGGGCAGGGCGTTGTAATGTTCGCTGATATGAATCAACGTATAAAACAAGTCGCGGCTATTGCCTTGATAATCCCGAGCAGCCGTATGAGCCGATTTAGAAAAAATCAGCTGTAGGCTTGGCTCTAAAGCAAGATTTAGCTCATTCGACTTCATTGCGGGGTTTAGTGATTAAATAATCATTGACTACCAGCACATCCAAGCCAGTAGTCATAAATACCGTGAGTGCGTCTTCCAGACTATGCACCAGGGGTTTGCCCATTATATTAAAGCTGGTATTGAGCAACACAGGGACTTGGGTAAGCTGATAAAACGCTTGGATTAACTCATAAAAACGCGGATTCCATTCCCTTTTGACCGTTTGCAGCCGTCCAGTTCCATCGACATGGCAAGTTGCGGCAATTTTATTCTGCATGGTTTTGCGGATTTTCAGGGTTTTATCCATGTAGGGCGATTCGTGGTAGTTTTCGAAATAGCCGTCGCCGTGTTCATGCAGGATGGAAGGCGCAAATGGGCGGAACATTTCCCGAAACTTGACCTTTTCGTTGATTAAATCCTGCATCTTTGCATCTCTTGGATCGGCAAGAATAGACCGATTACCCAATGCCCGTGGCCCATATTCAGCACGGCCTTGCACCCAACCGACCAATTTCCCCTCAGCCAATAACCGGGCAGTTTCTGCGATAATGCTGTCCGGCAAGCGCTGGATGTTGAGTGACTTATTAAATCGGATCAAACGTTCTACCGCATCATCCTTGATCGTCGAACCCGTATATGGTGTTTGCAGTTGTGGCGGTTTTATCTGTTTCGGTAAATCTTCATGATATGCCAACCACGCCGCACCCAAAGCACAGCCGTCATCAGCAGGGGCGGAGGGAATAAACACCTGTTTGAACTCAGTACGCTGGGTGATCTGTCCGTTAAAAGACGAATTCAAGGCGCAACCGCCCGCTAAAGCCAGATTTTCACATTGGTTAACTTTACGTAAATGGGACAATAATTGCGTCACCAAATCAGCAAAGAACGCCTGTCCGGTATAAGCGACATCCGCCAGTTCTTCCAATGTACTGTCGGGGCGTTGCATGAATTCGTCCAGTTTGGCGAGTTGTTCAAACAATTTTTCAGAAAGATGTGTGCAATCAAAGCCGTTGACCGCAATAATAGAACTGAGTAGGTCGTACAATTTTTGGTTGAGCTTGCCGTAAGAAGCCAAGCCCATGACTTTCCATTCCTCACCTTTAAGCCAATCAAACCCACATAACTCGGTGATTTTCATGTAATACAGGCCTAGGCTGGCTTTGCTTAAGCCTTTGGCTTCGTGGATTTGTTCGAGTTTCCGGTTGCGGTAGCGGTAAAACGCTATCGAGCCATTTTCACCGTAAGAATCAATCACCGCACAAGCGGCCTCCTCAAACGGACTGGCATAACAGGCCATTGCCGCATGAGTAAGGTGGTGGTCGTAATCCTTAAACGCAATGGCACAATCTGGGTAAACTACCTGAATAATCCGCACCAAATTCAGCCCTGCACGTTCTATGCTGCTGCTTTGGCAGGCCATCATGTGGTGCAATTGGTAATTGGGTAGCGGCGAGTGCAGTTTTTTGATACCCGTTTTCAATAAACCGGGTGCAGACAAAAAGCCCAGTTTCTTGACGATATTTTCGTATATCGGGCGCTTTTTCCGCCAATTGCTGGCAATAACAATTTTTTTAGGATTAGGGCAATGTTGTTCCAGGAGTTCAGGGATGCGGAACAACTGGTCGGGTTCGCAATTAAGCGCACGTTTGTTCTGCAAAAACCGTTCCGTCGCCTCGGCAAACAACACTTCACCCTCCTCGCTAACAATAGCCAAGGCGGAATCGTGATAAGTGACCGATAGCCCTATATAATAGGTAGACATGCAGTTTTTGCCCTTCGCTCGTGTGCAGATTTTTTATTAGGCAGTATAGGTTTTTTAGCTTACTTCGACCTAATACTTCTTCGCCCTTTGTTGTAACGACTTTATGCAAGTTGATTGAAGCCTTGTCAAATAGATTTCGCTAAGACTGCTAAAATAGGCTGGGCAGTTACCATATAGAACGCTGCTAGTTATCCAATTAACAATAACTACCAAAACATTTCACGTCGCTCATTGCTAATTGTTTATCCATTTTTAAATCGGCAAATATGATATTTACCCTTATTATTAATAGCATACTTGTTGCCCTCGCCGTCTTGATCCATTTTGAGGCGCTTAACCTATTATCCGGCCTTATACCCAGGCTTAATGTTAAGCACCGCCTTCGCGTGCTGTTTGGTGTTTTTGGGGCTTTATTTGCCCACGTTATCGAAATCTGGCTATTTGCCTTTGCCTATTATTTTAAGATACGCTCTGGCTACTTCGGCACTTTGGAAGGCCATTTCAACAACAGCCTGATGGATTGCAGTTACTTTTCCTTCACTAGCTATACTTCGCTTGGTGTCGGAGACATAGTGCCTACCGGCGATATCCGATTTTTGACTGGGCTGGAAGCACTGACGGGATTGGTTTTGATCGCCTGGACAGCTTCTTTTATGTTCCTGGAAATGCAGAAATTGTGGAAGGATAAGTGATGGTAGTTTGCCAAATTAAACGAAGGCCGTTTAGTCCGTCAATATCTAAACTGCGGTATTGCACTAAAACAAACCGCTTTTAGTCTCACTCTTATCAACGACTCAGGAAAAACCATGACTGAAATCTACGGCGAACAACATCGGGCTATACAGGCTACATTTGGCACAAAAAATCTGGCTGACCGTGTCAATGACATTATCGTTGCCGCAGAGATCGCCGATGACAGGAAAGGCTTTATCGAATCGCGGGACATGTTTTTTCTGACCACAATAGACCACAGAGGTTATCCCACCTGTTCTTACAAGGGCGGCAATCCTGGCTTTGTAAGGGTACTGGACAGCAAAACGCTGGCATTTCCTAGCTTCGATGGCAACGGCATGTTTCTCTCAATGGGTAATATAACGGCAAACAACAAAATCGGCATGTTGTTTATCGACTTTGAAACCCCGCACCGACTCCGCATACACGGCACTGCCAGCATTGACCCGCACGACCCTTTGATCGCCGAATTTCATGGCGCTCAGTTGGTGGTTAGGGTTGCCGTCATCGAAATATTTGTCAACTGCCCACGCTATATCCATAAATATCAACGTACGGCCACATCAAAATACGTCCCACAAAGTGATTGCATGACACCATCAGCGCAATGGAAACGTATCAATGCAGTGCAAGATGTACTCCCAGAACGTGATAAAAACGTCGCAGATACACTCGGCGGGGTTATTACGCCGGAAGAATATGGAGCCATGCTAATGAAGGGTGAAGCTTAACAATAACTTGGATTTTTTACGCCACACAGGGCTTTTGTAGCTGAAACTCCCCACCATAGTGATAAGTTTCTCCGAGTAGCGGATGGTTTATCCTAAAATCCAACTCAAATTGATTTTCAGAGATTGCGGTTTCGGTGATGGTGGCATGTCCCAGAAACAACACATCAGGAATTGGGATTCTTAGTTTGCCTATCTGCCATAAATGCCCATTGCTGCGATAAACCAATTTGTTGTTTTCAACACTGAGCTTAAGGCGCAATCCAAATCCACCGCCGACATATTCAATCAACTCATTGCCTTGTTGATATTCCATACGGGACGCAAACACAGTGCGTTTGCCATCCGGCGCTTGGATAATGCGCTTCCAGAACAGCGTGTTGGGAGTACCGTCGGCAACCCATTTTTCAACACGCGCATTCATATTGCCACCTTTCAGGTCGATTAATCCACCCATTAAACGTGTTATGAACAACATCGGCCTAACGAAAAAAGGATAGTTGACGCGCATGATGCTAGCCACGCTATTGTGTGTTTGCTGGCCTTGTTGGAGTTGGTAATGAGCCTGAATAACTAAGGGAAGTTTATGCCAATCATCCCCAAGTGTGTTCTGTAATAATGAAGAATTACCCATGATTTAACCACCATCTCAGTTTATTGCTACGACACTTAAGTAGGTTTAATCACCATCAACCAATAAACGCCCAACATTGCGATAAATGCAGGATAGCCTAGCCATTCCCAATACTGGGCGTATCGCCAGTAATGGTTTGGAAGTGCGGTGTTGTCGTCTACAGCAACCGTTGCCATGCTTGCCATTCGGATTTGCAACCAGACAACCGGTAGCCAACAGGCTCCAGCTATTGCATACAACGCATAAGTCCACAATAACCAGCTTTGCGTTAAAGCGTAACCTGACATTGAAATCATGGCATATCCGGTAAGCGGTTGGATAATAATGGCGGGTGTGGTGAACCAGAAATCCGCCCGAACGACTAACCTACTCACTTCTGCGATGGCTTGGATGTTACGTGTCTTGTGAATGAAATATAAATAAAAAGCACTACCAAAACCCGTTCCAACCAACAGTACGCTGGAAAGGATATGTAGCCATTTCAAAAATAAATAAGTGTTCATAGTATTACGCCCTCGTGTTTGTAAAGTAACCAAAGTAAGGTCAAAAAAGGGATGTTTTTCAATATCGGCCCGAATGGATGCAGCCAAAATTCGGGTAAGTAAATTGAAATAACCATTGTGTAGATCAGTACCAGCAGTGCCTGCGCTATCCATAAGCGTTTACTCGGCGCAAACAGCGTCATAAGGCCAAATACGATGTCCGCCGTTGATCCCAGATAAAGTGCTGCCGATGCGGCTGTGCCTTGTATTTCGATACGTGCCAGCAATGCAAAGCTGTCTTCCTGCGGGTAAATCCCTAAAGACAATAGACCCGTTACAAGCCAGACAATGGCAAGGCTGTATCGCATTAAGCGACTATCAGCGGTTTGTATCTGCTGAATCCGACTTAATAAACGTCCGATAGCTTTTAGGTTGTCTTCCTAATAATTGGCTAAACAACCTGCTATCTCCCGTATTTCCTGCATTTAGCATGGTCAAGGTATCGCTGCACAACGGACTTGCAGGAATAGAGTCGCCAATTCTTGTACTAAGGCCAATAAGAAACCCAGGAATGCTGAGATGTATGGCTTCGGAATGCCCTAATTGTTGCCGGTAGCTGTCTAGCATACCGCGCATGTCGGTAGCTTCTTGTCCCACACAGGTGACGGTTTGAGATTGTGCAGCGTTATTGGCAAGCCAACGGTTGACAGCTTCGCATATATCGTCGATATGGACGGGTTGTAGACGTTGTTTTCCGCCTGCGGCTAACGTATGCAAAGGCAATCCCGCCAGCAGTCGGAACAGCTTGGCGCTCGCGCCGTCTTCGCCGTAGATAACGGAAGGTCTTACTATTAAAAACCTCATATCTTCAGGCAAGGCGTTAAGGAAGGCTTCCGGCGCACGTCGGTATTGGAAATAGGGCGTTTCGATGCCTTTGTCGATGCCTAATGCGGAGACTTGCACAATGCGTTTTACACCAGCTTCTTTACAGGCTGAAAATAAGGCGATGGGGGTTTGTTCCAGCAACAGTTTCATGGGCTGGTTGGCGCTATCGCGGAGTACGCCCACCGCATTAATCACTATATCAATTCCTGCCAGCTTAGGTAGCCAAGCTTCTTTGGTCGTGTCTTTGCAAAAGTCGACCTTGATGTCATCAGGTTGCGAAGGTTTGCGAATGCCGCGAACGACTGTGTGGCCTGTCGCTGCTAATGCGGATGTTAAATGTCGGCCAACAAA
>JABFSV010000340.1 GCA_013140405.1 Methyloglobulus sp.
CCTTAATTGTGCCATCAGGGGAAATCATTAAGCCAGCGTACAGAAAACCCGTATAAGGGAGACCATCCTCCGCCATACCTGCCAAAGTCGGTGCGATGACTTCCTGCATGACGCGCTGGTGTATCTCCGGGGTGACCACGGGGGCAGGTGAGTAAGCCCCCATACCGCCGGTATTTGGCCCTTGGTCGCCATTATCCCGCGCCTTGTGGTCTTGTGATGTTGCCATAGCTAATGCATGCTTGCCATCGGCAATCACGATAAAGCTGGCTTCTTCACCTTGTAAAAACTCTTCTACAACGACGCGGCTACCCGCCGATCCGAACACATTGCCCGAAAGCATATCCTCAACCGCGTTAATGGCTTCTTGCTCGGACTGCGCGACTACGACACCTTTTCCTGCTGCCAAGCCATCAGCTTTTACAACAATGGGCGCACCCTGAGCCTTAATATAAGCTATCGCTTCGCTTTGGTCGGTAAAGCTTTGGTATTTGGCAGTCGGGATATGATGCCTGACCATAAAATCTTTACAAAAACTTTTGGACCCTTCCAATTGTGCCGCTTTGGCAGTCGGACCAAAACATGGCAGCCCAGCGTCCTTAAAGGTGTCAACTATGCCCATCGTTAAGGGTACTTCAGGTCCGATTATGGTAAGGTCGATCTGTGCTTTTTTTGCAAAGGCCAGTAGTTCGAGTATATCTGTTGCTGCAATCGCAACATTTTCAATACCAGACTCCAGCGCTGTCCCTGCATTGCCCGGTGCGACAAAAACTTGGCGAACCCTCTTCGATTGTTTTATTTTCCAGGCCAGGGCATGTTCGCGCCCGCCACTGCCGACTATTAAGATTTTCATGGATTAGGTTCAGGGTACAAAATTTAGGGGTCAAGGCCAAGGGGGTTCAGGATTTAAGCTGTTTTACACTTTAAACCCTGAACCTTGTATCTAAAATATCAATGCCTAAAATGCCGCATTCCGGTAAAAACCATCGCGATATTATGTTCATCCGCCGCCGCAATCACTTCCTTGTCGCGGACAGAGCCACCCGGTTGGATGATTGACGTAATGCCCGCTTTGGCAGCAGAGTCTATACCATCCCGAAAGGGAAAGAATGCATCGGAAGCCAACGCAGACCCAGCCACTTTAATGCCTTCATCAGCAGCCTTGATGCCGGCTATTTTGGCTGAATAAACCCTGCTCATTTGTCCTGCACCAACACCAATTGTTTGGCCATTCCTAGCATAGACGATAGCGTTGGATTTAACGAATTTGGCGACTTTCCAAGCAAATAACATATCCCTCAGTTCCCGCTCACTGGGTTGCCGTTTGCTTACGACTTTCAAATCAGCAATGCTAACTTTGCCCGAGTCTTGCTCTTGAACTAGCAAACCGCCACCAACCTTTTTAAAATCCATCACGACTTCGTTAGCATAGCTGAACTTACCACACTGAAGTACCCGCAGGTTAGATTTTTCCGCCAGAACAATTTGAGCAGCATTGCTGATTTCAGGGGCAATAATCACTTCAACAAACTGGCGCTTTATAATCTCTGCCGCCGTTTCTTTATCCAATTCGCGATTAAATGCGATGATGCCGCCAAAAGCAGATGTTGGGTCGGTCAAATAAGCCTTATCGTAAGCCTCTAACAAGTTTTCAGCTTCAGCTACACCGCAAGGGTTAGCATGTTTGACAATGACGCAGGTTGGACGGTCAGTAAATGATTTGACACACTCCAAGGCTGCGTCTGCGTCGGCAATATTGTTATAGGACAGTTCTTTTCCCTGCAATTGCCTAGAGGAACCGATTGTTCCCGCAGCGGGGTTCAATTCGCTGTAAAAAGCGCCTTTTTGATGTGGATTCTCACCATAACGCATGGGTTGGTTAAGGTAAAACTGGAGATTTAAGGTTTCAGGGAATTCGATTTTTGTTTGCTTGCCCAAATAGGAAGCGATAGCCGTATCGTAATGGGCGGTATGTTGAAAACACTTCAATGCCAAATTAAAACGAGTTTTCAGTGTAAGGCCACCGTGCTTTTTTAATTCAGCAAGGGTCTTAGCATAATCCGAGGGATCGACAAGCACAGCCACATCATAATAATTCTTGGCGGCAGCACGAATCATGGTCGGGCCACCAATATCGATATTTTCGATGGCTGTGTCTAAATCACAATCAGGTTTTGCGATGGTATTTTCAAATGGGTATAAATTAACTACTACCAGATCAATTTGATGAATACCATTGTCTTTCATGACTTTATCGTCAATGCCCCGTCTACCCAATATGCCACCGTGAATTTTAGGATGCAGGGTTTTTACCCTGCCATCCATCATTTCCGGAAAGCCAGTGTAATCGGCAACTTCGATGACAGCTATTTTATGTTCAGCTAGCGTTTTGGCGGTACCTCCAGTCGATAAGATTTCTACGCCCAGTGAACTAAGTTCACGGCAGAAATCCACGATGCCTGATTTGTTGGATACACTGACTAGTGCGCGGGTAATTTTTTTATTCATGAAAACTGATTTAAGGAGGACGGGGGAATTGAATATTGAAAGCTTTCCAATTTATTTTGGCATTTAATCAACAGGCTAAAAACTTGCTCTTACAACACGACTTTAAGTGAAACTCATAACCTTGGATTGAGTGTATTCGTCTGAAAATAATCAGATTACTTCGTGTTATATACCAGAAATAACATCTATCGTCGCTAAAGTGAACATCATTATTATTTAC
>JABFSV010000411.1 GCA_013140405.1 Methyloglobulus sp.
GCGTACCGTACACGGCGGTAAACACGAGATTGTCGAAGACTTGGAACGCAAACCGTTAACCTATAACGACCTGATTACCCGTACCTTAATCCTGGGCAACGCCTTAGCTAAATTAACTAACCAAGGTGAGAATGTCGGCGTGTTTTTGCCTAACTCCGCAAAAACGCTGATCACCATCTTGGCGCTGCAAGCGCAAGGCCGGATTCCGGCGATGCTGAATTACTCAACGGGTTCAGCCGCTATGCTTTCCGCTTGTCGAATTGCCGAAGTCAAAGTAGTGTTAACGTCGCGGCAATTTATCGAAAAAGGTAAATTAACCGATGAAGCCAGCGCCTTAAGCAAACAAGTGCAACTGGTCTATCTGGAAGATATTGCCCAAACCATTACCAGAGAAGACAAGCTAAAAGGATTATGGCAATGCAAAACCGCTGATTATTGGTATCGCAAAACCGCACCAAGCCCAGATAGTACGGCGGTGGTGTTGTTTACCTCCGGTTCAGAAGGCACACCAAAGGGCGTGGTACTATCCCATGCCAATATCTTGGCTAACCTTAAACAATTGGAGTCACGGATCAGTTTTACGCCCCAGGACGTGGTGCTGAACTTCCTGCCCATGTTCCATTCCTTTGGTTTTACCGTCGGTTCGATGCTACCTATCCTAAGCGGTATGCGGGTATTCTTTTATCCCACGCCGTTGCACTTCGCCGTCATTCCAGAAATGGCTTACGAACTTAAAGCCACTATCATGTTCGGCACCAACACCTTTTTGGCGGCCTATGCGAAAAAAGCCCATCCTTACGATTTTTACAACATGCGTTATGTCGTCGCGGGTGCTGAAAAACTGCAAGAAACCACCCGTCAAACTTGGCTGGAAAAATTCGGCATTCGTATTTTGGAAGGTTATGGCGCTACCGAAACCACGCCAATTACCTCAGTAAATACCCCCATGTACTACAAGGCTGGCACCGTAGGCCGCTTTATGCCCAGCATGGAGTACCAACTGGAACCTATCCCCGGCATACAAGATGCAGGACAGCTCCACGTCAAAGGCCCCAATATCATGCAAGGTTATCTGCTGAACGATAACCCTGGCAAACTGATCCCGCCCGAATCCATTTACGGCAAAGGCTGGTATAACACGGGGGATATCGTTAATGTGGATGAAGAAGGCTACATCAGCATCCGAGGACGCAGTAAACGCTTTGCCAAAGTTAGCGGGGAAATGGTGTCTTTAACTGCGGTCGAGCAACTCGCCGCCAACGCTTGGCCTAGCGCCCTACACGCGGCTACCAGCATACCCGATGCCCGAAAAGGCGAACTGGTGATACTGCTAACCACTCAAAAAGATGCCACCACGCAAGCCCTGATCACTGCCTCGCCCGGCGTTGCTGCCATCAGCATGCCTAAAAAAATACTGATCGTTGATAACATCCCCATGCTAGCGACCGGAAAAATCAACTATCCAGGCGTTTCTGAATTAGTCCTTAATATGGTTTTCGATACTGCCGATAGCGGCCTGGAAGATGGCAAACTAGGTGATTCAGGTGACTTTTATGAAGATGAGGATGATTAGACTGGCTTAAGAAATGCCTCATTGGTTTATCCAACGTACCTAATCGTACAAAGCAATCATTAGATAGCACCCGCATAAGTGTTAAGAATCGCATACACTGCGGACGCGCACAACGCTGCACAAGGCAAGGTCAATAACCAGGATAACAAAATAGAAGCCATCATACGGTTATTGGCGTTCTTTGTAGTCAACCCAATACCAAACAAAGCGCCGACCGAGACATGGGTGGTTGAAACGGGCAAGCCCAGTTTACTGGCAAAAATAACCAGCAATGCGGTCGTTAGATTGGCGGATAAACCCTGCCCGTGGCTGATGCTGGTGATTTTATGGCTCATGGTTTCTGCCACGCGCCGTGCATTTAACAAACCACCTACCGCCATGACGACGGCGATCAACGCAATTTTAGCTTGTAGATTAAATCCAGGCGCTAACAATAACAAAGCAGTGATTTTAGGCGTGTCATTTAAACCACGGGCAAAACACACTGCACCAGCACTGAAAAAATGCAGGGCATCCATTACCTTTTTCAAGTCGAATCCGAAAATTACCCCAGCATAACGATCAGCACAAGCCGATTGACTGTCAATGATGAGTGAGCGGTTTTGTCCTGACACCAAAGTACCTGAGCTATCCACGAAGCATGATGCAGCCAGTGTTGGCTCATTTTCTACGCAGAGACACAACAGGTTACTGACTGACTTGCGTTGCCGAATTTGCCGAAAACTTGTATAAATCAGTATGGCTAATAGCACAGCAACCACGGGGCTAAGCAACAGCGGCAAAACAAAACTCGTACCTAGCGCGGCAAATTTTATCGTTCCCGTTGCCAATAAGGTACTGCCCGTTAGCGCACCCAACAACGCGTGCGTGGTCGATATGGGAAAACCCAAACGAGTTGCCAAAATAACCGTCATGCCTGCACCTGCAGCAACGGCTGTTATAAACGGGATGGATTGGGTCAGTTCAACCGGTGCCAATCCTTTCCCAGAAAATTTGATGAGCAAGGTTTGCGCTAGAAATAAAGCGCACAGAGAACCCGCTAATGTAGTTATCGTTGCCCAAGCCAGGGCAGTCCGGTAACTTGCCGCTCCGCTACCGAACAATGAAGCAACGCCCTTAAAGTTATCGTTTGCGCCATTGGAGAA
>JABFSV010000288.1 GCA_013140405.1 Methyloglobulus sp.
GTGTGGATGAAGACTTTGATGCTTATCCACGTACTGAGGAAGATGATAAGCAAAAATTGGATGCAGCTGGGATAGATTTACTGTTTTTACCCAGCGTTACCGAAATGTATGGTAAAGATGCAAAAACCGTTGTAAGCGTAAAAGACCTTTCTACATTGTGCTGCGGGGCATCAAGACCAGGACATTTTGATGGCGTGGCAACGGTTGTTTGTAAATTATTCAATATGGTGCAACCTAATGTGGCCTTTTTTGGTCAAAAGGATTTTCAGCAGTTAGCTATTATCCGCACGATGGTTAGCGATTTGAACATCCCTGTTAAAATAAGATCTGTAGAAATTGTCAGAGAAAGCAGTGGCTTGGCCATGAGTTCGAGAAACGGCTATCTAAAGCCAGAACAATTGCAAGTTGCGCCGAAATTGTATCAAGCCTTATGTGCCGCCCGTGATGAAATACTGTCGGGTGAAAAGAGATACTCGGTAATAGAAAATGAAGCCGTGACTTATTTGCAAAACGCAGGTTTTGTGCCGGATTACTTTAGCGTGCGCAGTGCGGACGATTTGCACAAGGCTGATAAGCGAGATACTGACCTGGTTGTGTTGGCAGCGGCGAAGTTGGGGCGGACGCGCTTGATTGATAATATTTGTATTTCTCTTGCAAGATAGGTAGGCTTGTAATGTTTGGAATGTATAATATTGATACAATCCCCAAATTAAGAGATAATTGTCGGTTCCCTTAAGAGGTTTAGATCGTTTTAATATGCAAACAACAATGCTTAAAGCGAAGTTGCACAGAGCCACAGTAACCCGTTCAGAACTCGGTTATGAAGGTTCGTGTGCGATTGATGGCAGTTTTCTTGATTTATCTGGCATCAGGGAATATGAACAAATCCAGATCTACAACATCAATAATGGCGAGCGTTTTACCACCTACGCCATTCGCGCTGAAAATGGTTCAGGCACTATTTCTGTCAATGGTGCAGCAGCACGTTTGGCCTGTCCAGGTGATTTGGTGATTATTTGCTCCTACATCATCCTCGACCAAAAAGAGCTGGCAGCTTATAAGCCGGTACTGGTTTACTTCAATGAAAAGAACGAGATCATTCGTTCAGCGTCTTCAATTCCTGTGCAAGTTGCTTGAGGCTTCATCTATAGGGGGCAGGAATTTTTGCCCCTCGGGTCTTGGTATTGGTTTTCTTGGTAAACCTCTTTGAAAGCTAACATGGACAGTAATTTTTCTTCTGCCCTTTCAGGAAACCCACGCCGAGGAGAGATTTCTGTCGTATCTTTATCAGCTCTAAAGAGCCGATCCCAAAGGGGAACGTCTGCGAAGTTATAATTGTACAAATGGAAAAAATCTACGCACCTCACAACATCGAACAACACCTTTATGAAAACCGTTAAGCCAAAGGCTATTTTGCAGGCTTTTCCTTAAGAGAATGACATGTTACAAGAAAAAATTATCGACGAAATTAAGCAGATTTCCGATAAAAAGCTGGTCGAAATATGCGATTGTGGCACATTACTTTCGGATAAATCTGTTGCAGGAATACCAAGCAATGCCAATCAATTAGCTGTGAAGGCGTTGTTATTAAAAGCATAAGTTAAAATTTTTACGCTTTAGTAATGCGGTCTGAATTTAAGATTAATAAAAATAACTAACAAATAAAAGCTAGATGGAAAAAACCTACGCACCGCACGACATCGAACAACGCCTGTATGAAAACTGGGAAGCTAAAGGCTATTTTGCGCCGTCAGGACAGGGCGAACCTTATTGCATCATGATTCCGCCGCCCAATGTGACGGGCAGTCTGCACATGGGTCATGGTTTTAATAACACGATTATGGATACCTTGATCCGTTATCAGCGGATGCAGGGACGGAATACCTTATGGCAGGTCGGCACCGACCATGCCGGGATTGCGACGCAAATGGTGGTGGAACGCCAATTGGCAGGCGAAGGCAAGACTCGCCACGATTTAGGCCGCGACAAGTTTCTGGAAAAGGTGTGGGAATGGAAAGCTGAATCCGGCGGCAATATTACCCGTCAGTTGCGGCGCTTGGGTTCGTCGGTGGATTGGACGCGAGAGCGCTTTACGATGGACGAAGGCTTGTCCAAAGCCGTTCAGGAAGCATTCGTGCAACTGTACGAAGACGGCTTGATTTATCGCGGCAAACGCTTGGTGAATTGGGACTCAAAATTGCACACGGCGATTTCTGACCTGGAAGTCGTCAGCGAAGAAGAAAAAGGCTCGATGTGGCATTTCCGTTATCCGCTTGCTGATGGCTCAGGGCATCTTGTTGTAGCCACCACACGCCCCGAAACCATGCTGGGCGATACGGCAGTGGCGGTTAACCAGAACGACGAACGCTATCAACATTTGATTGGTAAAACAGTTCTACTGCCGATTACCAACCGCGAAATTCCCGTTATCGCCGATGATTACGTCGATCCTGAATTCGGCACCGGTTGCGTCAAGATTACGCCCGCCCACGATTTTAATGATTACGAAGTCGGCAAACGGCATAACTTGCCGTTGATTAATGTTCTTAACAGCGATGCTAAAATCGTTAGTGAATTTACCGTATTGACTTTTGAAGGATACGCGGGAGTTCATGGCGAAAAAGCACCGATAGCGTATGCCGGTCTGGATCGCTTTGAAGCGCGTAAAAGGATTGTCGCAGAATTGGAAACATTAGGTCTGGTCGAAAAGATCG
>JABFSV010000049.1 GCA_013140405.1 Methyloglobulus sp.
GTTGACGCGAGTTTCCAGGGCATGTATGAAGCAGGGGAGCAGCCGATGGGGAAAGTCAAGCTGCACCCTGATGCCATTCCAAAGGCTGCTGGGACACTTGTCATGCTGGCTAAGGCAAGGGGGCTGATACGGCTGGCAGAATCCATTAATTATGGTGCGGAGAACGAAGAATGAAACCAAACGATTTTTTTACCTTTAATGGCGGCAATGAACTGTCAATACTTCCCAAGTGTGCAATCCTGTTCCACCAGGCAAAAGGGCTTTCGGACAATAGTTATGGTGGGCAGGATTTTGTGGCATCTCTCCATGACTTCTTTGTTGACGATAGCAAACACGAAACCGTCATTGGTGCGGGAAGGTTGTTGGCAAAGGAAGATATTGAAGCGATCTTGCAGTCGCTGCTGCAAATGCGGCAAAGCAAGGTAAACCTGATGCCAAGCAATATCGTGTCCTTGTCGGACAACCATATTGCCTGGACAGTGCCGGAAAAAATACGCCCCATGCTGTTCAATATCATCGGGATGCCCATGCAAAAAATGACCGTCCCCTGGCCTAGACTGTTGCTGGTCGCCAACCGCAACGGAAAACTGGCAGTAGCGGCTGTTAAAGGGCGCAATAGACTGTCTGCTAAAACCAGGTTGTTCCATGCGCCCTTGATGAACGTCAGCAATAACGGGGCTGTCTGTACAGGATCGGCAACCGTGCCGATTGAATGCGGCATTGAAGACTTGAAACAATGGGAATCGGTGATGTTCGACACCGCCTTTTCCCACGTAAACAACCCATCAACCCTCAACCTCGGTAGGAAAAATAAGGAAGTGGACACCAAAGCGCATTACCGTTTTTGGCAAGCCCTGTCCAAGAAAGGGATTTTAGCCTTCCCCACTGGGCAGTTAGTGCCGATGCCAAGGTCTTTGGAAAGTTTTATCCAGGAACATTCCCGATGATTACAGGTTACTTAACCGACATGCGTGACCGTGTTGTCTTCGGGGAAACGCCTACGTTAATGCAACCACTATTCGGTGAAAAGCTGCCGGAGCCGGAGGAATACAAGCACCGCTTCGTGGTTGGGCAAGACGGACTGTATATAGAAGCGCAAAACAGCGTTGTCGCGGTTAGGCAGTGCATCGCCGAATCGGGTTTGCAACTTCCGTATGGGAAAATTGAACATACCGGAATACAACTTCGCAACGGGAAAATACCAGGGCGAATTCTTGGGGATGTGCTTAAGAAAGCTGCCGCAGCCGTACCCAATGAATGGGCTGGCATGGTGGTCTGGAACGGAAAACTCAGCGAATACCAATTGTATGAGCCTAGTGTTGTGCTGGCAACGCCTGGACGAGTCAGTTACCTGTCGTCCCTGCCTGATGGCTTGATTCCGGTCATGGATTTGCACTCGCATGGCAATGGCGTAGCCTTTTTTTCCGCAACGGACAACGAATCGGACTTGGGCGGGTATTATGTTGCCACTGTGCTAGGGCATTGTGCATCACTTAAGCCAAGCACGGTAACTAGGATGGTGGTCAATGGGCAGTTTTTGCCGTGTCCTGATTTGGCGATGTTTTTTGAAGACCAAGGCTAAAGCTGGTTTGACCATAATGCGCGTAACTGTAAAAAAGCATGAAATTTTAATAATTTTCTCATGATCAATTTCCCCTATTGCGTATTAAAGCACCTGTTATAAGGTGTTAATAACGAAGATACTTTTGCCAAATACAATAGGAAAATCTATGGAACCACAACCCAGACCATTCAAATTCTGCACCCCGTCCCACTGGTTTGACCGTCCCGTGAATATCCAGGTGATTGGCGTTGGTGGCACAGGCTCGGAAGTCCTTGCCAGCCTTGCCAGAATTGATTACGCAATCCGTGAGCTTGGTCATCCAGGATTAAAGGTCACCGCTTGGGATGGCGATGTGGTAGAACGCCCCAATATTGGAAGGCAAGCGTTTTATCCAGCTGATTTAGGTCACAACAAGGCGGTAGTTTCTGTCCAACGTATCAATTACCTTTTCGGGCTGGATTGGGTGGCGATACCGTCCATGTTCGACGTTGACGAAAGTCTCGGAAGCCATTGTGACCTGATCATTACCTGCGTGGACGTGGCACAATTTCGGGCTGACCTCGCCAAAAGCCAAAACTGCTTGAGATCAAGGATGCTTTGGCTGGATACCGGCAATGGCTCCCATACAGGGCAGGTCATTCTTGGGTGGCTTGGACAGTTGTTGAAAAGCCAGGTTGAATTGCCGAACGTATTTGATTTCTATCCAGGACTGGATGGGATGCAGGAAGACAATACGCCCTCATGCAGCATGGAAGAAGCGTTAGCGCATCAGGATTTGCCGATCAATCGGACGGTTGCCAATGTTGTGATGCAGTTGGTCTGGTCGTTGCTGAGGCATGGCGGCTTAAACCACCAAGGGGCTTATGTGGATATTCGGAAAGGGACTATGACCCCGATTAATATCGTCCAGCAAATTGAGCTAGAGGTAGCCGCTTGAGAAAATGGCTACGGATTATCTATGCGGGTTACGCCCTATCAGCGGGATGGCTGGAGGGCAGGGCATTGTGTCCATGGAAGGCGATGCGCTGACTTTACTAGTTAAAGGGAATAGAATACAAAAAATTCCTCTTCCCCATGGGGTGAGGGTTTTGAAAATATTCCCGTGGCCTGTCTCTGTTATAAATTGAGGTTTCCGCAAAGAAAAACA
>JABFSV010000269.1 GCA_013140405.1 Methyloglobulus sp.
ATATGCTTATCCGTGCCAACTACCGTCTAGCGATTAACGAAACTCCAAGCCTGCCATATAACTTGCTCCTGATATACCTTAATGACAAAGTGGAAACGGGTGGATTGGTTGCGTTCAAGTCGCATCATATTAAACCCTATCCAGACGGCTATATCTTCGTGAAGCGTATTGTTGCATCCGCAGGGGACACCGTGATCAAAAAACGACGGGATTTTGTGGTCGGCGACCGGATGTTGGTTGGCAAGGAGATTGGCTTGAGCAAAAAGCGGCTATACCCGAACGACGAATTGCACGAAGGTAAAAACACCATCCAGCCAGGAAAGTATTTTGTTGCTGGTGACCATGAGTACAGCCTGGATTCCCGTTACAACCTGCTTGGATTGGTGGATGAAAGCGATGTCATTGGCCGTGGCTACCCTATTTTTTAAGGCCTACCTGGCAGTGGTGACACTGCACCTGTCATCCTCAATCGTGAATGCGGGCGAGGATGATTTTTTTCTTAAGGAACTTGTAAAAGAACAAGAGCCGAAGATAAACCACCAGCCATCAGATTGGCTAAAAACAAAACCTGCCAAACTCAACCCAGTATTTGAGCGGCTTTTGAGGGAGGGAAACCAAGGACGACAAATCCGAGGCGATGGAATTGCCGAGGTGGAAAACACACAAAACGCCAGAAAAGAAATTAAAGGCCGCTGGATATTCGTATCCATGGGGATGCCCGATCAAGAACTAAAAGCCGCAGCCGAGGAAGCGGCGGTAACACAATCAATCTTAGTGTTTCGAGGCGTGGAACAGGGCAGCGATACAGGCACTATCACGAAACGCTTGTATGAAACTGTAAAAGATATGAAACCGATTCCGGCTGCCGTCATTGATCCCACTTTATTCACCCGGTTCAATGTCAATGCTGTACCTACGATGGTTGAAACAAACGATAAAGGTGAAATAAGAACTGCTCGTGGTATGCCTGGGTTCAACTGGATGTCCAAACAAGAACCTGGCGACTTGGGGCAACGTGGTGCCATATTTGGCATTGCAGAACCCGACATGATCGAGGAAATGCAGCGACGGATGCGCGGGTACGATTGGGCAAAAGAAAAACAACATGCCATCGACAATTTTTGGGCAAGCCAAAAAGATTCTGTCAGCCTGCCTACTGCAGAAAAAAATAGCGAACGTATCATTGACACATCCGTTGTATCGTCACAAGACATTTACCACCCGGACGGTAAGTTAATTGTAAAAAAAGGCCAAGAAATCAACCCGCAGGCAATTATGCCTATGCGCCATGCCTATATCCTTTTTGATGCCACCAACAAGAAACAAGTAGAAATCGCCAAACGGGTTGGCGATGTGCTGTTGAAAAGGCAAAACCCTGTCGTTTACCTGTTTTCTAAAATGGATCATGAGAAGGGGTGGGATCACTATAACCGGACACAGGAAACCCTGAATGCGCCTATCTACAAACTTAACCAAACCATTGTTGACAGGTTCAAGATTAGGGCGTTGCCGTCCTTGGTTGAAGGTGAAGGCGTTGCCGTTAAAGTGACAGAATTTGGCAGCAGGTAACTGAACTGATGCGTTTTTTAATTGCTATCTTCCTTTGTATTTTTATCCTGTGTTTCCAAATGGAAAGCTGGGCGGCCGCCACGACGACAACTATTTCATCAAAAACCATCAAAGCCACTGATTTACTTTGCCCGGATGCCGACTTCTGGGGCGAAAAAATGCTGACTGGCGTCTGTTGGTCATGCCTGTTCCCTATCCGATTGGGTGGTTTTTCACTTTCAGACGGCGATGTCCCGGATGGTGCTACGGAAGAAATCCTTTGTGAATGCGATGCGAAGGGGTTGCCGGACATTGGGATCACGGGCGGGGCATGGTTGCCTGCCAGATTGATTGAGGTGGTCAGGAAACCGTACTGTTCACCGATTCTGGGCGGAACGTCATTCAACAAGGGTGTCAGGCTGTGGGGTGGCCGCAAAGAAGTGGAAGGGGATGGGACAGATAAGACCTACTACAACTACCATTACTGGGCGTTTCCGCTGTACATGATCTTACAGCTTTTTGTCCAGAACAACTGCAATGCTGGCGGAATCAGAAACCTTGACATGATGTACATGTCCGAATTAGACCCAACCTGGAATATAGACGAGCTGGCCTTCTTCATGAATCCCGAAGCCGTCCTGTTTGCCAATCCACTGGCGGTTGCGGCCTGTACTGTGGACTGCGCCACCACGACCGTATCAAAGCCCTTGGCCTCATTGTATTGGTGTGCCGGTTGCTGGGGCAACCTGTATCCGTTCACCGGCAATATAGCGTCGGATGGCTCGCCGCCCCGTGACACCAGCCTGTTGACGGCTAGAGTGTTGGCATCCCTGCACCGTAAGGCATTGGCGCACAAAACCTATGGCGATGAAGCCCTGTGTTCCGGGCAAATTTATCCAATGCTCCCAAAACAACAGTACAAACTAAGCACATTATTCCCTATCGCAGAAGCCAGCGGTAAGTGTTGCCATTGGATAGGTGAATCATCATTCAAATGGGGAGAATTCAGGACGATCCCAGGGACTGGCGAAGATTACGTGTACCTGTTGTGGAGGTACACCGATTGCTGCCTGAATGGGAATGGAAAATAGTTGCGAGAAATCGGATTGATTTGCTATCTCAATAAACTAATAGCCTGGCTGTTGGTTGCCTGTTTGATAAATAACCCGATTTACGCAGTGTACACAGCGACTGGCTTGATTTCCTTTACCCCGTTCCCAGCCTTTGCCGACGCCTTTTTGGATCAGGTGATAAATGGGCAAAATCTAGGAAATTCCTTGCTGAAAGACTACAGCACTCCGGTCATAGATTCTGCCACGGGAACCATGAACCTGACTAATGGTAAGGTGGCTGGGCAAACGGTGCAACAAAATGAACTGTTCCAGGAGATTCAACCTGGGTCTATGGATGGCATTGCGGCTTCTTACGGCGACGACGTAGCCTTTGGCAATCATGTCAACAGTGGCATCGGTGCGTTGACATCCGGTACATCAACGCACGCGAAGGCATACCAGACCTTATTGGGGGCGAACACGTCGATGCCGGATATCTCACGGGATCCGATATGGACTGTCTCCGACGATGTTTTCACATTGAAGTCGCCGCTCATCACTGATCTTTTCGTTGGGTGCACAAAAACCACGAATTACTCGCAAGTGTCGTGTCCTGCCCATGTACCGGAATTAAAGACCTGCAAGAAAACGCTGGGCACCCAGTCGTGTACGGTGACCCGTCACCTTGCCGAAGCGCGGACTAACGAAAAGAATATCCAATTCATTTCATCTGCCGATCCACCACAACTGCCCAGCACGATCCATGACATCATTTTTTCCAATGTGCTTGATACGGTCAATTTGACGATTGGTATCCCCTGGGACTACGACCCTGGCAGTAGTGGCTGCTATTTTTGGGATTGGACGATGAATATAGCGGTCACTGACCCATCCAAAATCAGGAGTGCCCTGCTGACACATGTAGTGGGTGATGGTGGCATCACAGTAATGATTGATGGGAAGACCGTATGGAGTAACGGAAACGGTGCTTGCGTACACGATGCGTGGAGCATGGATCCAAACTTGAGCATATTGCCCCACCTTACGGCAGGGAATCATAACATAACCGTCAGGATAACCTCGGACGACAACAGGACAAAAACAGTGCCTGATGGCGGCACCCATTTTGTCATTAAACAAATTCCTGATTTCACCGAAACCCTCACTGATTTTCCGGCAGGTTGCCGCCAACGCCTGTTTGCCACATGGCCTCCCACCGACACGGCTCCACAACCCTGGGTGTCCAGCGGTTCTATCAACGACCAGGCTTCAAATGAGTGGTGGCAATGTACGGACGCGTCAAATTCTAGGACATTCGGGTCAATCACAGTGACACCTGACACATTCGGGCAGTATTTAACGCCGATTTTGCCGAGTCCGCCGCTGTCGCCACCCGCGCCTATTTGTTACCGTGCAGAAACAAGATTGCCGGGAAGTATTTCCCTGCCGTGCTTTACGGACTTGAATGGGTTTGTGCAATGTCCAAAACCCACATTCAATAATTCCGCGCATACCAGTTGTGATCCCATAGCGTCCAACCCAAGCTGTGCGTGGGTGGGCGAGAAGTGCGCGGAAGGGGCGATTAGCCCTGTTACCGGAACTTGTGCTGAATTCATTGAAACCTATGATTGCGGAACAACCAAACCTGGACTATGCGGTCAGGCCAACACGGGCGAACAAACCATTTGCGACAGCGGTATCCGGTGTATGGGCGGTGACTGTATTGACCAGGTAACCGAATCCAACCAGGACTTTATCCGGGCGGCAACAGCATTACAGTTACTGAACCAAGTGCAACAAAGCAATGGTTGTGATGCGGCAAAAGGTGATTGCTCGATATTCAACGGCGAACCGATGGAGTGCCAGATGGCTGATTTGTCGGTTCTGGGCAGCGTGGATTGCTGCAATATGCCTATCCAGGGCAGTTGGATCCAATATATGCAGTTGGCATTGAACTCATGGGAACTCGCAGATGCGTCCGTAGAAGAATATGCCCTTGAGCAATTTGGCATGGAAGCGACGAACGCACAAGGGGCATGGCACTTGGTGACTGCGGATACCGTATTCAATACGCCATTTACGACGGTTGCAGAGACGTGGACGAAAATTACCGAGCCATTCACTTCCATGTATGACTCGGTGGTGAGTGAGTTTTCTGCCGACATATTATCAACGGCAGGCATTGCCGACCTACAAGCCCAAGCAATGCAGTGGATGTCAACCTGGGTCGTTGAAAATTTCGGCGCACAGGCAGGGGAGGCGATGTTTTCGTATTCGGTTGCGCCTGTCACAGATGCCGCTGGCAATGTGCTACAAGAAGGGGCGGCAACCGGTATGTCCGAAATGTTGGCATCAATCATCAACGTTGTCGGAATAATCTACGCGATTTACCAGATAGCCAAAATGGTAGTCCAACTGATTTTTGCATGCACGGAAGAAGAAGCCAAGCTCAACATGTTGAAAGAGCAAAAGTTATGCACTAATGCTGGAGAAATTGGCGACTATTGTTCAGCATCATTTTTGTTTGGGTGCATAGCCAGAAAGGAAGCCTATTGCTGTTTCAGCAGCCCCTTTGCCCGTATTTTCCAACAACAAGCCAGGCCACAACTGGGCATCAATTTCGGGCCTCCAAAGACTCCAAGTTGCGAAGGACTTTCGGTCAAACAGATATCGACCCTTGATTTCGACAAGATGGACTTTAGCGAATGGATCAACATGATGAAAGGTGCGAACCAGCTTCCGATAGATGCTGCCGCTGCCAACACGATGTTTAGCGTTGGGGAAGTGACAACCAGCAACGTACCCGGTGCCACTCGCCAAAATGCACAGGACAAACTCGATAAGCAAACGGATGGCAGCAATATTGACGATATCAGGCAATACTTGCTGAACAACCTATAGGGTATGGGGCAACGATGTGATACCGAGTTAAGCACATTTAAAAAGCCATGTCCGAGGAAGTCGGCTGGTTGTTGTTTATGCCATAAACAACAAAATTGGGCTTTTTGTATAACAGCAGGTCAACTGCCCTGGCTCTTCAACGCAAGGCTCATCCGGTGAACCGCACGTAGCCAAAAGGGGCGCTTTTAGGCCGTCTTTCACCACGATGAAATTGTTTTGGGTCGTTTAACATAAAGGCCATGACCAAACAGTTATTGCTGATAGCTTTAGTTTTTGCCTCAAGCCAGGCTTATAGTCGTTCCATACTGGAAAACAGTATTTGGGGAACCGCTGCACAGGCCGCCGGGATTAATGTTTCTACCATGTACGGTATTGCCTTGCAGGAAAGCGGTATGCGCTGGCGTGACGGGACGTTCCGGCCTTGGCCCTGGACGCTCAATGTCAACGCTGGAAGAGGTGCAATCAAGGTCGGATCAAGACGTTACGGAAACAAACGGGCCGCTGCGCTTGCGCTAAAGCGGCTCATTCGTTCTGGCATCAGGAATGTAGACGTTGGCCTGATGCAAGTGAACCTGTATTGGCACGGCGATAGGATTAAGAACGACTTGGATCTGCTCGACCCAACCGTCAACATCATGGTTGCGGCCATGTACCTAAAGGAAATCAACACAACCAATATCCACCAAACCGTTTCAGACTATCACGCACCCTCAAATCCAGTGTTAGGGAATGCCTACGCAAACCATGTCAAACGTTACGAAAAAATCATCCATGCAACGATCCAATAAGTTGCTCATCTGGCTACTGACAAGCATGGCTGTTGGCTGCACGTCGATAACTGGCTGCCCGTTTGGGTTTAGTCATGGCGTAGATCAGGAAGAGACAATAACGTTGACGGTGTATTTGCCGCCGGTAGTGTCGAATTTGGATTACAAGGACATCTCCGGTTTCCGCAACCAGGTGATCGTCCAGGGTGGATTTCAGCACGTACTTTCTGTAGACGGGAAATCCCATGTAGAGAAAGCGACGCAGTCGGTTAAACCAATTTTTGATACCAATACGTTGCCTGACAATCCCATTCGGGAAACAGCAACAATATGTTTTGAGATTGACCGGGCGACCATTGATGCCCAAGAAATGGCGAAGCTGGACAGCCTGATAAGCCGTATTGAAAAAGCAGGCCTGTTGCATATTGAGGTGGAAGGGCATACTGATTCAAACGGGTCTGCAAGGTACAACAAAACCCTTTCGTTGGCGCGTGCAGAGTCCGTTAAGGATTACCTGATTCGGCACGGCATCAGCCAAACCAAGGTTTCCATCATGGGATACGGCGAGACCCGTCCGATTGACGAGAACGGCACGGAGGCGCACCGGGCAATAAACCGTCGTGCCACGTTAATTTCAGTAAGGGGGCGATAAGATGAGAAATATCCCTAATTACCTGGACGATCCACAACAAATCCTGTTCTGGGAATTCGACGAATTCATATTGTTGTCCATCATGTTTGGTATCGGCATCATGGTGAACTATCTCGGTGTCCTGACTTTGACTGGACTGGTAGGGATAAAGTACTACAGGAAAATAAAAGACCGCCAGGCAAGCGGCTTCTTGTTACACGCCATGTATTGGTACACGGGAGTAGGTTCTTCCGAATTGTTCCCCACATCAAAGCCTAACCCCTTCATTCGCAGATTCTTCTAAGTTTCCATGGACTACAAAAACTTCAAATCAGCTTGGGCAGGTGCCCATGAGGAAAAACGCTTCCTTAAATTCGCCTGTACCTTGTTAATGGCATTGAATGTATTGACATTGATCGGTTGGCTGAAAAAAGACACGGCGGTAATCCTGGTTCCACCCAATTTATCCGAGAAAGCTGAAATTGCCACCAACAAGGCATCAGAAGGATACAAAAAGGCCTGGGGGATGTATGCGGCAACACTCATCGGCAACGTCACACCTGAAAATTCGGATTTCGTACTCGACTCCCTGGCTGGGATGGTGAGCGGTGAAATCGGGTTGATCGTCAGCGAACAAATTGCCCAGGAGTTGGAAACACTGAAGCAGGAAAAGGTCTCGTCCATCTTTGAGATCCGCAGCGTGATCTATGAACCGGAGACAGACAAGGTTTTTGTGGCCGGTAGGCATCGTCTGGTAGGTATGCCGGGTGTTGAAGGCAGGTCGCAACCCACCGAACAAACATTCGAGTTCATCGTCGATGTGAAACAGTATTCACCAATAATCTCCCACATGGCATCGTATGCAGGGACACCAAAAATACTCAGCGTTGTCCAGAAAGAGGAAATAAAGAAGAAGTATGACGAAGACCGCCAAAAAGCTATAAAAAGTGGAGCATAAAATGCGATCAACAATAATGCTTATTTTATTAATGGCATGGGTCACGGCAGCGTTTGGCGCTGATGTGCCGTCAGGCTTGCCGTTTCCACCCGTTGGTGATGGGGAAGTTCCTGTGCATCAACAACAAATTGTTCCTGGAGAGGCAATTGAAAGTTTACAAAATCAACAGGAGAGACAAGGTCGGCACCTGCCGGGCGATAATTTAGGAAAGCAACATGAACTTCCACAAGAACTAATACACGCAGTTGAACAGGCACCAGAAGAACAGCAGTACGGGGAGCTTACCAGTAAGCCAAGCCAAAAGCGAAGACCAAAATTGTTGGACGGCACACCAGTCAACAGATTCGGCACTGACTACCCGAAAAAAGGCGGTGATGACATTGATAGGGATAAGGGGGCAGGGCTTGTCATCAGGCCGAGACCTGGGCAAACAGAAAACGTGGTTATTGCCAGGGGAAAGCTGAACCGGATTGTCACGCCCTATGCGGACCCTAAAGTCTTGACGGTCGATTCCGTGGAAACAAAAGTTGACGGTTCGTCCGTGTATATTGCAACGGACTCAGAAATGCCCGTCAGCCTATTCATTACCGACACAGAAACCGGCGGCGCAGCCTCGTTGCAGCTATCCCCGCAAGCGATGGTTTCTCCTGTTGAAATGCGGATAGAAGCCGACCAAGGCAAGCTGGTTGAGCGCGGGGATGGCGAGCCATCGTACGGTTCCAGGCTATTCAGGCAAGATTCTCCCTATATAACCGAAGTCAAAGCTATCCTGCAGGCACTGGGCAAACAACTGATACCCACCGGATTCACGTTGGTAGAAGCGAATGAAGAGTCAAGCCCTGACCCTGTTTGCCGCGCCCCGAACCTGTCGTTCAGGCTTGGGCAAGTGCTGGCAGGGACAGAATCCAGGATATTCGTATTTATTGCCCAAAACAACGGGACAAGCCCAATGGTATTTGAGGAAAGTGTTTGCGCCAGCGAAAACACCGTAGCTGTTGCCGCATGGCCTAAGGTACGCCTTGCCCCAGGGGAGCGTACGGAAGTTTATGTGTTGATGCGCCAACCTGAACTGAAAAGCGGCGAAGAAACCAGGCCCGCCCTATTGTAATAACCCAGGAGTCCGTTGTGATTGATCCCGAAAAAAAGACACCATTGGAAAAACTGGGCAACTGGTACGAGACGCTGGATCCGTCAAGGCGCAAGAAGCTGACGCTAATGGGTGGGGGGGCGCTGCTATTTGTGGCCGCAACCATCATGGTCACGGCAACCTCAAATGACGGCGCGATAAATTTTATC
>JABFSV010000469.1 GCA_013140405.1 Methyloglobulus sp.
CGGTGCCGATGATGAACATCATCAACGGCGGTTCGCATGCTGATAACAGCGTTGACCTGCAAGAATTCATGATATTGCCTGTCGGTGCGCCTAACTTCCGCGAAGCCATCCGTTACGGAGCGGAAGTGTTCCATAATTTGGCTAAAGTCCTGAAATCCAAAGGCTTGGCTACAACAGTGGGTGATGAAGGCGGCTTTGCACCTAACTTATCTTCTAACGAAGAAGCCATCAGCGTTATCCTGCAAGCTATCGAGCAAGCTGGTTACAAACCCGGAAAAGACATTTACTTAGGCTTGGATGCGGCAGCTTCTGAATACTACCACGACGGTATTTACGATCTGGCTTCAGAAAGCAAAACTTACAGTTCAGCGCAAATGGCAGATTTCTTTGTCGATTGGGTTAATCGTTACCCCATCATCAGCATCGAAGACGGTTTCGACGAAAACGATTGGGACGGCTGGGAATTAATGACCGAAAAACTCGGTGGGCGTATCCAGTTGGTCGGCGACGATTTGTTCGTCACTAACCCTGCCATCTTGAAGAAAGGCATCGAAAGGAATATCGCCAACTCCATCCTGATTAAAGTTAACCAAATCGGTACGTTAACGGAAACTTTTGCGGCCGTTGATATGGCGCATAAAGCCGGATATACCGCCGTCATGTCTCACCGTTCCGGCGAAACTGAAGATACCACCATCGCCGATTTGGCAGTGGCAACGGGTACAGGACAAATCAAAACTGGTTCACTCAGCCGTTCCGACCGCGTTGCTAAATACAACCGTTTGATGAAGATTGAAGAAGAACTGGGCAGTGCGGCGAAATATGCCGGACGAAGCGCGTTTAAGATGTTGTAAGATTTTTTGAAACAGGAATTGTTCCATTAAGATGAGATCCGTTCATCCTTCGACAAGCTCAGGACGAACGGCTAGTTTTTGATTCCGTTCGTGGTGAGCTTGTCGAACCATCAATGGAATCAAATTAGCTGCTATTATTGAACCCCATAAGGTTACGTGAGGATAAACCTATCAAAATCCTAATCGCCATCATCATCTTACTGATAATTCACCTACAATACCGCTTATGGGTAGGTGATGGTAGTGTCGCCCAAATCAAGGAATACCAAGTCCGCCTAGATGTCCTAAAACAAAAAACCAAAGAAAAAAAAGAGCGTAACGACGCACTTTATGCTGAGGTTTTGGATTTACGCAAAGGTCAGGAAGCTATTGAAGAGCGCGCGCGGGATGAATTGGGGATGATTAAAGAAAATGAGACTTTTTTTCAGGTGATTGAGGAAAAATGACGTTTCTAGTTATAAGTATTTAGATAGAAAAATAAGATGTGCTGAAAAAAGTGAAACGCATCGATCTTGATCGATAGATGCGCCTCGTTCTTTGGTACGTCCCCTATGGATCTATGGTTTGTTCATAATTATTTTCATTAATCAGGTGCAGCAAAAGCTGATTGAGGGTTTGTATAATGCCAAGACGATTGCTCTTCCTTCTAATATTCATTGCTGGGGTTTCAATCGCGGGAGGGGTTTACAAATGGGTGGATGAACATGGACACACAGTTTTTTCAGAAAAACCACCATCTGGTAAAACAGCCCAGCAAGTGAAACTTCCACCACAGCCGCCTAAGGCAGTTTTAGAACAGGCACATCAAGAAGAACATAGTCGAGAGGAACTGGAGATAATAGAACCAGTTTATCTTCCTCCCGCCTATCCAGGTGATAATCAGGGGTCTGAAACTAATCGTCGTAAATATGTCACCGAAATGATAAAGGGGGCGAAAAAGGGAAATGCCCATACACAATTTATCTTGGGGGTGATGTACGAAAAAGGCATTGGTTTTACCAAGGATGAGGCCAAAGCGGCAAGATGGTATCGTAAAGTGTCGGCGCAAGAAAATGCCAGGTCACAATCTGGTGCCCAATCTATGTTGGGGCTTATGTATGCCGATGGCCGTGGCGTTAAAAAAGATAGCGCCGAAGCAATGAGATGGTTTAGTAAAGTAATGAAAAAAAGATATTTCGAATTATTTTCTGAATCTGATCCATTGATAAAATATACACCTCCTGGGCTGGATAAAACCAAAGTAATGAACTCGACTCGAAAAAATGCGGAAAGTGGTATAGCGCGTTACCAAACTGAATTAGGCGATATGTATGCCAAAGGCTTTGGTGTTAACAAAGACGAAGCTGAAGCGGTGAAGTGGTATCGCAAAGCGGCAGAGCAGGGATTTGTCGGTGCGTATGGAATGCTAGGACTTATGTATGCTGAGGGTCGAGGCATTGGCAAAGATCCTGTTGAAGCAATGAAATGGTACATCAAAGATGCACAGGAAAATGCTGCCGGCACTGAAACTATGATAAGAATGGGTTACGAATACGGGCCTTTTTAATCCTCCACAACTCGTAGATGGCATCTACATGCCTATTGCTAAATAATGCGATTAACAATATGATAGATAGCGTTATTAATCTGTGCATCAGGATTCTTTTATGTCCCACATCAGCGCCAACGATTTAAAAACCAAAGGTATTGCCGCTATTGAAGCTGCCTTGGGCGATTCATCTGAAGCCATTGTTTCTGTGCGTGGCAAGGATAAATTTGTGGTGATGGAGATTGCCCATTACCATTATCTGCGCGAATGTGAGTTGGATGCAGCTTTGGCGCAAACCCAAGCTGACTTAGCCGCTGGGCGTTTT
>JABFSV010000101.1 GCA_013140405.1 Methyloglobulus sp.
TTGTAGGCAACAACAAATTCCAAAGGTTTATGGCTATGTTTATGATCTTAAATAGATAAATGATTGATGAATCGTTTAATTTGCCCATAAAAAACCTTGATCCAACGATAAAAACAAGGGTTTTGCAGCCCCAAGGAACAAGATTTATTAGGGTCGCCACAAATTCCAAAGGTTTCACCACAAATTCCAAAGGTTTCACAACAATTTCCAAAGGTTTCGCAACAAATTCCAAAGGTTTCACAACAAATTCCAAAGGTTTCACAACAAATTCCAAAGGTTTCACAACAAATTCCAAAGGTTTACGTCTGTAGCCCATTGAATATAAAAGGGAATACGGCCCTGAAAACAGTTAAAACAATTAAAACAATTAAAACAACTACAACAGGAGGTTGTTCGTTGTCGATTTTTTAGGTCATTCACAACTACTTTGCCTCATCGGCAGTGTTGAGGAAAGGTGCCAACTGATAGGCCAATGCCGGTGGTATTCCCGTTGGTTTGTCGGGCATGGCAATGCTTAAAATGGACCGTCCTGTTTGCGCCAACACCATCAATTCACGAATTGACATGCCTGCAAGCTTTTGGGACTGGGATTCGGTCAGGTTAAATTTCCACAGTGCCTCCAATGGCCGGTTCAGCACACAGTCCCTTGCCAATGACAAATATTGGTAGTTTAAGGTCACTAAGTCGTCGTCAAGCAAACTCATTTCAAGCCTCCAAGTTCAGTTTTTGAAAGTATGCACCGACAAAAGCGGGTAAGTAAAAGCAGAGAAGTTCAGGTTTTTTAATCTACTCTGCCTAGTGAGTTTGTTTTTTGCTAATGGGTCACTTTTATTGGGGCATTCGAGCGATGCATTATTAAAATTCCGTTGTAACATCCAGCTTTCACTGATTGGACTGGGCGAACAGAAATGACGACACTGAGGGCGTTTGGCCTAATTGCCGTATGTGCGGCAAGCGGTGCATTGGGCGGTTATTATGCCGCCAGGTTTTCCCCTATCCAGGGGCAAGTGGCAATTGTTGACATGGACTTGCTGTTAAAAGAAGCCATTGACAACAACCAGGCCAAGACCGAAGCTGACGGCAAGGCACTCACCGAACGCGTGAAAAAGGCGACTGCCCCGTTGGTTGCACGGGGTCTCGTCATTTTGGACGGACAGTCCGTTATCAGCGCACCGGAGGAAGCCTATGTCACAGTCGATTGAGCCGTATCCCGTAGCAGGTGGGCAAAATTTTGTCGTTAAGGCCAGGTTGTTTATGCCTGTCCTGGTGGGGCACATCAAGTCCCATGCCATCAGTTGGCTGTTGCTGGCGTGTTTGTACCTTGTCGTCCACGCGAATTACCGGTTGGCCATCAACCAGACGCCAAGCCTCCCCTATAAGCTGTTCCTGATCCACATTGACGAAAAGGTAGTGACGGGCGGCCTGGTCGCCTTTCGGACGCACAATGTAAAGCCCTATCCTGATGGTTATGTTTTTGTCAAACGGGTTGCCGCATCGTCTGGCGACAACGTGGAGAAGGCAGGGCGCAATTTTATCGCTGGTGACAAGACCTTGGTTGGAAAAGAGGTCGGTTTGAGCAAGAAAATCCTGTTCCCGAATGACCAATTGCGCGAAGGCAAAAACACCCTGCCACCGAATAAATATTTTGTCGCAGGCGACCATGAATACAGCCTCGACTCCCGTTACAGCTTGCTGGGATTAGTGGATGAAAAAGATGTCATTGGCCGTGCATACCCGATTTTTTAGGGCCTACCTTGCAGTCGTAGTGCTGCACCTGTCGTCCTCCTTCGCTGGTGCGGGTGAGGACGATTTTTTTAGCAAGGATATCCTGAAAACAGAAAAGATGGGTTTGCCCAATACCCTCCCGGAATGGCTGCGGACGCAACCGGCAAAACTTGACCCCGTTCTTGAACAAGTCCTGAAAGAGGACAACAAACGCATAATGGGCGGCCAGAATAGCCAAGGGATTTCAGGCGCCGGGCTGAAACCGAAGCCAACCCAAGGACGTTGGATATTTGTGTCAATGGCTATGCCACCAGCAGAACTCAAGGCGGCGGCACAGGAGGCATCGGCCACCCAATCGTCCCTGGTGTTCAGGGGGGTTGCCAAAGGCGGTGACACCGGATCAATATCAATGCGGCTGTACCAAACCATCAAGGACATCAAGCCGCCACCCGCCTCTGTCATTGACCCGACCCTGTTCACCCGGTTTGGAATCGACGCAGTGCCGACCATGGTGGAAACCAATGCCCAAGATGAAACCAGGTCGGCAAGAGGGTTGCCAGGATTTAGGTGGATGGCTAAACAGGAGCAGGGTGACCTTGGGAAAAAAGGCCCCGTGTTTGAGATAAGTGAGCCAGATATGGTTAAAGAGATGCAGCGTCGGATGCGCGACTACGATTGGGCCAAAGAAAAGCAGCACGCCATCGACAACTTTTGGGCAAGCCAGAAGGACAGTGTCACCCTGCCCGTTTCCGACAAGCACACAGTCCGGATGGTAGACCCTTCGGTGATTGCCTCGAAAGACATTTTCCATCCTGACGGCAGGATGATCGTACAGAAAGGAACGAAGGTCAACCCCCATGCGCCATGCTTACCTGCTGTTTGACGCCACAGACAGCCGACAACTGGACATTGTCAAACAGGAAGGCGACAGGTTGTCAAGGCAGCTTAAACCGGTGGTTTACCTTTTCTCAAAGATGGACA
>JABFSV010000229.1 GCA_013140405.1 Methyloglobulus sp.
GACCATGCCGTTATCGGTCACTTCAAATTTGCCGTGTACCACATAACGCGGCCCTGGGCCTTCGTGGGTATGCCAAGGGGTTTTGTAATGCGCTGGGAACGTGACGCGTATCACTTTGGCGTTGATGTTTTTGCTGGGGAGTTCGACTGGATTTTCCATTATGGTCGTCCTGATTAACCCTGGTTTGGCATCGTCTGCTGAAACCGCTTCAACAACAAAGAACAGCAGCAATATCAGCGCGACGGCGATAAAAAATCGGGCTGGGTTTCTAATCATCGTATGTAAAAGGCTATCTTTTAGATCAGGATTTTGTGTGTTCATCGTGGTTTTCTCCTTTGTTAAATGCCAAAGTACGTTACCTAGGGAAACTCTGTGCAGTCCTTCGACAAGCTCAGGACGAACGGGGTTGGTGTCAAGACCACTTATGGTTAGCGTTGATTCCGTTCGTGGTGAGCCTGTCGAACCATGAACGGAATCAAATTGCCATAGTTGCGATTAGATAGAGTTCTTAATCCGCTCCAGCGCCTTTTCCAAGTTAGCCATGCTGGTGGCGATGGAAATCCGAATATGACCTGGACTACCAAAAGCTGAACCCGGCACCAACGCAACACCCGCTTTTTCGATCAAGTATTCAGAAAAATCAAGATCGCCGTTGATGCCATCCAGCTTTTCAATCAGCTTTTGGACATTGGGGAACACATAAAAGGTGCCGTCCGTCTCGATACATTCAACACCATCTATGGTATTGAGTTCTGACACCACATAATCATGGCGTTTTTTAAATTCAACGCACATCCGGTCAATAAAGCTCTGGTCGCCCGTCAAGGCCGTTTCAGCGGCAACTTGCGAGATCGAGGTGGGATTGGAGGTGCTTTGGGATTGGATGGTACACATCGCTTCAATCAAATCCGCCGGGCCTCCAGCATAGCCGATACGCCAGCCGGTCATCGAGTAGGCTTTCGACACCCCATTCATCACCACCGTGCGGTCATAGAGATCGGGATGGGCATTCAGGATGTTAACAAACGTGCCTCTTTCCCACAGGATATGTTCGTACATATCATCCGTGGCGATGATGATGTTTGGGAAGTCTTTCAGCACATCACCTAACGCTTTCAACTCATCCAGGGAATATGCAATACCAGACGGATTTGACGGACTGTTAATGAAAATCAGCCGTGTTTTAGGCGTGATCGCCTTACGAAGTTGCTCCGGTGTTATCTTAAACCGTTGTTCTTGCGTGGTTTCAACAATGACAGGCACGCCATCCGCCAACAACACCATGTCGGGATAAGAAACCCAATACGGTGCAGGGATAATGACTTCATCACCCGAATTCAGCAACGCTTGCGTCAAGTTATAAGAGCTTTGCTTTCCGCCGCAGGACACCAGGATTTGTTTTGGCGTGTAATCCAGGCCATTGTCGTTCTTGAACTTGGCAATAATCGCCTTTTTCAAACCAGGTGTGCCATCAACCGCTGTATATTTGGTAAAGCCATTGTCCAACGCTTTAACAGCGGCGGCCTTGATATGATCGGGCGTGTCCATATCGGGTTCGCCCGCACCCAGGCCGATAATATCTTTACCCGCTGCCCGCATGGCTGCTGCCCGCGCAGTAATTGCCAACGTAGGTGAAGGTTTAACTGCTTTGACTCTATTAGAAAGTGTAATGCTCATGTTCCGCCGTGATTGTGCTGTGTTCGAATAGGCGTTAATTATAACCCAGCTAAAGGTGATTACTAAAAAATGTCCGACAATCGTTTTCGTTCAAAACAGTTATCCAGGATATTTCAGCATGGATGGGTTAGCTCCTCGTAAAGCCTGATGTACGATAGCAATTAAGGAAAGTACGCTAGTCGAATGCACCAAAAACCACCCTGGATTAGGAAATATGCCATCGCTTGATCAAATTTCACCCGAATAATGACTGGTTTCCTAAAATAACTACGCTAAATTTCATCTATACTTTTGGTTAGGCTCAACGGCTAAAGTTTAAACTTTGATTTAAGTGCTTATTTTTTGAGCGCTTAACTTACGTTGTAGAATATCTTCCGATCAGGGGACAATTTGCTCGTGGGCAACCAAAAGATTAGCCAGGAAAATTTCAGGTTTTAATGCCATTAATAGTGGCGCTTGGTGGGAAAGTCCGCCTTTTCGGCAATTCATTGTAAATTAAAGTGAAATATGGGCGGAACTTTGGCTAATCAGTTCTCATTTTTGTTAATTGACACTACCTTAGCACCTACTATAGTTGCTAAGATTGCAACCATTTTAAGATCTTCTAGGAATCAGGACTATTAACACATGAATATAGCACTACGGTTCAGGTGTGTACGACTTTTCCTTCTGGGCGTTTTCCTGATTTGTACACAACAACTGTCAGCAGAGGAAGCGAAAAAAGTTTATGACTTGCCGCTGGATCAATTGGCCAATTTCGAAGTCGTGTCCGCCTCGCGGTTCAAGCAAAAATCTTCCGAAGCCCCTTCTTCAGTCGAAGTGTTGACTGCCGAAAACATCCGCAGCTACGGCTGGCGTACCTTAGCAGACGCTCTCAACTCAATACGCGGCGTCTATATCCGCAATGACCGCAACTACACGTATCTTGGCAACCGAGGATTTTCGCGCGGCGGTGATTACAACTCTCGGACATTGATTATGATCGACGGCCGCCGGATGAACGAAACCATCTTCGATTCCGGCTTTAT
>JABFSV010000398.1 GCA_013140405.1 Methyloglobulus sp.
GCTGTCCTTAGTGGCGCATTTGACGAGACATTATTCAGTAATGCAACCCACCTTATAGTGAGTCCAGGGATTCCATTAACTGAAAAAGCCATAGCCGAAGCCGTCAAGAACGGTACTGAAGTCATTGGCGATATTGATTTGTTCGCCTGTTCTGTTGATTCGCCAATTGTTGCCATCACCGGATCCAATGGTAAAAGCACTGTGACCACGATGCTGGGTGAAATGGCACAAACAGCAGGAAAACAAGTGGGTGTGGGTGGAAATCTCGGCATTCCTGCATTAGATTTGCTGGAACAAACTGCGGAACTATATGTGCTGGAACTTTCCAGTTTTCAATTAGAAAGAACCCGTCATTTAAACGCAGCCGCCGCGACAGTATTGAATGTTACCGCCGACCATTTGGACAGGCATTCAGATATTGCAGATTATGCCGAACAAAAGCAACGTGTCTTTTGGGGCAATGGGGTTATGGTCATAAATGTCGATGACCCAATCGTGGCAGCCATGCAGGAAGAAAGCATAAACACGCTGACTTTTTCGAGCCAACAGCAAGCTGATTTTTGGATTGGCAAAGACAATGGCAACGAATACTTAATGCACGGCGAAAAACCATTAATGCCATTGTCCGAACTACCGCTCGAAGGTAGGCACAATGCCGCTAACGCATTGGCTGCATTGGCATTAGGGGTGGCTGTTGGCTTAGATGAACAAGCGATGTGCAAAGCCCTTAAAACATTCAAAGGGTTATCGCACCGAATGCAGCGCGTAGCCAAAATTGCTGGGGTTACTTGGGTGAACGATTCTAAAGCCACCAATATCGGTGCTTGTGTCGCTGCATTGCAAGGTTATGACCGCAAAGTGGTGTTGATCGCTGGCGGCGATGCGAAAGGGGCTGACATGAATGAGTTGATGCCATCAGTCAAGGCAAAAGCAAAAAGCGTTGTCCTCATGGGGAAAGATGCAGGATTAATAGAACAGGCGCTTGATGGTTGTGTGCCGGTGTTCAAGGCTGCAAGCATCAAGGAAGCAGTCAAGATTGCCGCCAGCATTGCCCAGTCTGGCGAGAGTGTACTGTTGTCTCCCGCCTGTGCCAGTCTTGATCAATATAAAAATTATCAAGATCGCGGCGATAAATTCGCCGAAGCGGTGCTAGAACTTGCTGGCCAGGAAACACCAAGAGAGTTCTCAGCTTCAATGGCGGAACTATGAGCGGGCAAAGTAACTTGCAGAAGCAAAAATTCTACTTCGACCCATTATTGGTTGCGGTTACCGTTAGCCTGTTGTTTATCGGTTATGTCATGGTGGCATCGTCTTCCCTACATTTGGGAATGGAACAGAAACAAGACAGTTTTTATTATCCCCTCAGGCAGTTAGTCCATATTTTTCTGGGGCTAATTTTGGGTCTGGGTATTGCCAGAATTCAAATGGAAAGCTGGGAAAAATTAGGTTCAGGCTTATTTATTGCAGGTATGCTTTTACTGGTAATCGTGTTGATTCCAGGCTTAGGGGTAAGGGTGAACGGCAGTATTCGTTGGCTATCAATAGGCGGGCTTAGAATACAGGTTTCCGAAGTAGTAAAATTTTTTTCGGTGATTTATATGGCGGGCTATGTCACCCGACATCAGGAAAATTTACAAGGATCGGCGTATGGCATTATCAAGCCATTGCTGTTGTTTTCTGTCGCTTGCCTGTTGTTATTGATGGAGCCAGACTTTGGTTCGTCTGTCGTAATCCTTATGATAGCTATGGGCATGATGTTTCTGGGTGGCGCTAGATTAAAGCAGTTCATCATTTTGCTGTCGTTAGTGCTCGCGTTGGCAGCATCCCTGGTTATAGTCGCACCTTATCGTATGGCTAGATTGGTAAGTTTTGTTGATCCGTTCGCGGATTATTTAAATTCGGGTTATCAGCTTGCACAGGCACTTATCTCTTTTGGGCGCGGCGAAACGCTTGGTGTTGGACTAGGCAGCGGCATTCAGAAATTATTTTATTTGCCAGAAGCGCATACCGACTTTTTGTTTTCAGTGATCGGTGAGGAATTGGGCTTACTTGGCGTGATTGCTGTGATTGCACTGTATGCCCTACTGATATGGCGAGCATTTGAAGTGGCTTTGGCGGCTGAACAGGCAGGGCAGCGGTTTTCTGCTTTTATCGCTTATGGTTTGGCTATCTGGCTAGGCTTTCAATCGTTCGTCAACATGGGTGTCAATATGGGCATTTTGCCCACTAAGGGTTTGACCTTGCCGTTAATGAGCTATGGCGGAAGTAGCATGATGGTCATGTGCTGTGCCATTGCGTTGTTGTTCAGGGTGCATAGTGAGACAGCTGCGCTTAACATCCAAACACCACAAGAAAGGTCGAAATGGGCAAGCGTATAGTCATCATGGCAGGTGGGACTGGAGGGCATGTATTTCCTGCTCTCGCGGTTGCGCTATGGCTTATTGAAAACGGCTGGGATGTCAGTTGGCTGGGTACGCAGAAGGGACTGGAAAGCAAGGTCGTCCCTGAACATGGTATTGAAATAGATTGGCTTTCAGTTGCTGGAGTCCGAGGCAAAGGATTACTGTCGAAATTGGCATCAGGCTATAAATTGATACAGGCTTGTGGACAGGCGTTTGTAATTCTACGCCGACGCAAGCCTGATGTTGTGCTAGGCATGGGTGGTTTTGTTGCGGGGCCTGGCGGGTTAGTGGCGAAATT
>JABFSV010000243.1 GCA_013140405.1 Methyloglobulus sp.
TCAAAGTTGGCACCAGAGTGAAACAGAAGGCTTAATCTACGAGACAAGGTCAATCCTTAAAGATGGATCCAAGCTCTTTCTGTTTCGTAACCATAGTAGCTGACTATGGTCGGGTTTAAGATACAAGGATGGGTAGACCCGCACATCTTCTTTATGTCATGCAAAACGGACATTTGGGCTAGCCGTAACCCAACCTACATCTAACTTACTATCAACTTCCTGCCGATGGTTTTACGCTAGCCCACAGATTGCGGTTGAGCCTGTAAGGCTCAACCTAGTATCTACAACTCTGAATTTATAAATGTATTTGGCTAATGCGCGCCACCTTAAGTGCAGTCTTCAATTATTGTGCAGCCGACTTTTCCTGTTGCCCCTCTGCCGGTTGCTGAACTTCAGCAGGTTTTCCCTGTTGGGCTTCGGCGGCCATTTTAGCTTCAGCTTCTTTCTTTCTTTTCTCCGCTTTTTTTGCTAACGCAGCTTTTTGTTCCGCAGCCCGAATAGCCGCTATATTCCCAGTACCGTAGGACTCTGCCTGGGTTAGTGCGGGAGATAATAGCGCTGAAAGCACGCTAAGAAATAGTGGCAAAATAATTTTTTTTGATTTGAATGTAAACATAATCACCCCATTAACTAAAAAATTGTTCGACATTAATGCAACCCAGTAAGATGCGTCAAAATGCCGGTCAATAATATATGTTTCTTATGGCTTGTGGCAACGCCTAATAACCGATCCTTAGTCCGCAGATACCATCTTAAAAGCCATTAAGCGCGTAAAAGTTAGGATCAAAAGGTTTACCGAATTTTAAGACGGCATCTTATATGTGTTGTTTGATCGCTTTGAAAGCTAACATTAATGTAAGAATTTGTCTCTTTACGACATTTTTAATCTAGCGGCTCAATTATCTAACTTGAGTCCAAAAGCGGCTTTGTCCGTGTTGATGCGTATACCTAACGGGTTTTCGATCTATGCGTTTACATTTCCGCCAATTGCTTAACCTGTTCATGCCTAAAACAATCCACAGTATGGTCGTTTACCATTCCCGTTGCTTGCATGTGGGCATAGCAAATAACGCTGCCTACAAACTTAAACCCGCGTTTTTTTAAATCTCGGCTCATCAGGTCGGATGTGTTGGTAGAAGCGGGCAGTTCATGGTGATGTTGCCAGCTATTTTGGATAGGCTGACCATCCACAAAGCGCCAGATATAGCTATCAAAACTGCCGAATTCTTCCTGGATTTTGATAAAAGCCTGGGCATTGGTGATTGCTGATGTGATTTTCAGTTTGTTTCGGACTATTTCAGGGTTCTGCAATAATTGGTTGATCTTGTTTTCGTCATAGAGCGCCACCGCTTCCACATCAAAATTATCGAATGCCTTTCGGTAGCCTTCACGCTTGTTCAATATGGTTGACCAGCTTAACCCCGCCTGAGCGCCTTCCAACAGCAGAAACTCAAACAGCAAGCGGTCGTCGTGCACGGGAACGCCCCACTCGTGGTCGTGATAATGTTCTTCATTAGCGCTATGCAGCGCCCACTTGCATTTATTCATTGCTTTTTCCAATCGTAACAAGACACAAAAAAGGCTTTCAAGTATTCCTCTAAACTGGGGAGGTGGCTAACTTAATGCTTTCTTAATCATAGGTATACTACACTTAATCGTGTTTAGCGTCATACGCTTTAATCAAAACCTTCAGTCGCCATTTTGTTATTGGCAGCAGGTTATCGATCATAAAATCCATTATGTTGACCGTTAAAAAACTACCTTATTTCATCAGCTTATTCGCAGCAACCATGCTCTTAAATGGTTGCCAAATCCTATCTAACTACTTCCCTGGACAGGATCGGGCTATCGCTGAACCACCTAGCGTTCAACTTCAATCTGATATTGCCAAGCATGAATTTGAGTTGTCCGGGGATCAAGCCCTGGTTGGTGAATTAGCCGCCGTTGATACCCGTGAGAATGATACCTTACCGGATGTCGCCCGACATTTTGGCTTGGGTTATAACGATATTACCGCCGCTAATGCAGGGATTTCAGCCTGGACACCCAGGGCAAATAGTCGTGTTCTTCTGCCTGTGCAATTCATTCTGCCCGATGCGCCACATAAAGGTATTGTGTTGAATGTCGCCAATATGCGGATGTTTTATTATCCCAAAAAGGAGCGTAATAAGGTTTATACGTATCCAGTCGGCATAGGCCGTGACGGCTGGAATACGCCGATGGGCATGACCAGTGTTGCAGTCAAAACACCCAATCCAGATTGGCATGTGCCGCCTTCAATTCACCGTGAACATGCAGAAAAAGGCCATTATTTGCCTAGCGTAGTGCGTGCTGGCCCAGATAATCCCTTGGGCTTCTACGCCATGCGTCTTGCGATTGGCAGCTATCTCATTCACGGCACTAACAAACCCTTTGGTATTGGTATGCAGATTAGCCACGGTTGTGTGCAAATGTACCCTGAGGACATTGAAGTGTTGTTCAAAAAAGTATCAGTTGGCACACCAGTACGGATTGTTCACGATCCTTATCTGACCGCGTGGAATGACAATATGCTGTATCTTGAAGCCAACGAACCTCTGGAAAAATGGTCCAACAGCAAACTTCAATTGAAAAAACAGGTGTCAAAGGAATTGCGGAAGATTGCCAAGCAACACAACGCAACAGTGGATTGGGATAAGGTGGATCGGGTTATACA
>JABFSV010000395.1 GCA_013140405.1 Methyloglobulus sp.
CTGACTACGTTAACTTATCAGGCAGGATGATATTGTGATTGTGGGATTTGGCACGGACGAGAGAACCGTGATATAAAACCATAAATCCGCTTAACATCTAAATGACCGTTTTGCCCAAGGTCACCAAAAAAAGCAAGATGTTTTACCTACACAATAAAGCCGTCATCAAAGATGATTGTTGTTGCCGCCGATGCCAATCAAAAAGTGCTGACGACTGCCTCATCCATGCCAAACAGCGGCACGGCTACCAGCATTCCATCCACGGCAAAGACCTGTTCCAAGAAAACGTGGTGAGGGTGTCCGTCAAGGCTGGGCTCAATATCAGCTTCGACCAAGACCACCTAGAACAGCGGCTGGTGCAGTTGAGTGCTGAAATCCACTTGTTTGGCACCATAAGCTATTATTAGGTGTCTCGAAGGCAAGGGCAATAGGCAAAACCTGGATACTATTGCCTTATGCGCCTGATTTTCGCTGGATGCTAGGCATGGACGATACGCCGTGGTATCCGGCGGCCAAGTTGTTCAGGCAGACCGAAATTGGCGATTGGGATGGAGTCATCAATAAAATTGAAAATGCCCTTAAACTGTATCCGTATACTCAGTATTGTTGGTGCCGACAACATACACCAGAAAATTTAATTGGGCTTTATTGATTGGTACACCAAACGATTGTTAAGTATTCTGCTAAACTAGTATACTCATTATTTAAGGGGCAAAATAGTGGTCAAGTCAGAATTGTTGAATACGCTAAACGAAAAATTACCCGACCTTCAGGAAAACGATGTAGCGTTAGTGCTCGATTGTATTATAAGTCAGATGGTAGATGCACTTGCCCACGGTGAACGGATTGAAATTAGGGGATTTGGCAGCTTTAATATCCGGCATCGATCCCCTCGAGTCGCACGTAACCCTAAAACAGGGGAGTCGGTCAATCTACCTGCAAAAGTGAGCACCCATTTCAAGCCGGGCAAAGAAATGCGGGACAAAGTGAATGCCTCACGCGGGTAATCCAATAACGTGATGCAAGGCTTTTAAGCGAATCAAACAAGCGTACAAATACTAAGGCAAAATCAATTTTGAAACAGCTTCCAAAAGTGTTTTAGGCTGAAAAGGTTTGGTTACCCATGCTTTTGCGCCTGCTTCTTTGGCTGCGTCCTTTTTTGCTTGGTTTACTTCGGTCGTCAACATGATAATTGGCGTGAACCTATATTTGGCGAGCTGCTTGACCTCTTTGACAAAGGTGATGCCGTCCATATTGGGCATGTTTATGTCGCTAACAATAAGATGTATTTTTGTGCCATCCAGTTTGCTTAATGCCTCTTTGCCATCCCCTGCCTCGATCAAATCGTAACCGGCATCCTTCAATGCGATACCAATAACTTGTCTCATTGATGCTGAGTCATCAACAATCATGATTGTTTTTGCCATGTTAATTTTGTCCTATTTGTGCTTAAAATAAAGTTATCTCATCGGATACGCGTTTATGTGATGACCGATGATTGCGGCGCTTAACCGCTTCATATTGCGTTTGTATGTTAGCGACCATCTCTTCAACTTTTAGCATGTTTTGATTACGCCCGGTGCCTTGGAGTTGAATATTTTCTAACGTTTCCCTTACTGAGACTAAGTTTGTTTCTGCCAGGGCCAGAATTTGGCTGACCCTGTCTTGGAATTGCAAGGATTCCAAAACCACATCAATTTCGCTACGGATTTTTTTGGCGCTGTCCCTAATATCAGCAATGGTTTTTGATTCTTGGCCATCGTCAGTCTGGTTTGTAAAATCGAATATTGGTTTTAGTTCCTCAAGCATCGACGAAAACCTTCGAATCAGCATAGCCGTTTCTTGTTCGGTGATTTCCTTGGCAGCCAAAACCTGTTCCACTATTTTCGGCTCTACCATCAACAACATTCTTTCTAGCTCAACAGTGTAAGCCATTAGCTTATTCAGGTTTTCTGAATTGCGCTTTTGAAGATAATCCTTCTGTTGATTCAACTCATCTGTATGCCATACCCACATAAAATAACTGCTCACTAAGCTAAAAAGTACCATTAGGGAAACAAAGGCTAAATGTTCTGAAGAACTGCCTTGTTGCCATAAATAAATGAGGCCAAAAAAAACACTTGGACAAGTTGGAATCAACGCGAATAGAAAATTATTGTTATTCGTGTTGCGGGTTGTTTGCATAAATTCCTCTTTGTTTTTGCTTAAAGTAGTTTATTTTTTTTAGGAAAACAAGCAGATAGTTCAAATTAGTGATCGATCTCACAATTTCAAATATTGCTTGAATATTTTTGTTGTTTATGTTTAGAAAATAGCTAGAATTAGGTCAGGCAATATGAAAAACCCTTAATTTAAGGTTAAAAGCTTTAAATGTCGTCAAGGTACTCCAAGATTACTTGATGAGGTTTTGGTGTTGTTTGAAAGCGAGCCACTGACTTATTCTGTGAGAGCGGTATTACATTTATGGCCGGTTGGTTTACACAGTGATCCAGCTAAGTTCTGCATGTCATAAGTATGTCATAAGTATAGGATAAAACCCCGGAATGGAAATTCCACCCGAAAGCATATTTTTTGTAATAGCTTGACAACAAATACGCTTTTTCGATTGTGCGGCACTGGATATTTGAATACCTAAATAGCTAGAAAGAATTGAAAGACAGCAAAGAAGGTAATTTTTTCAATATT
>JABFSV010000385.1 GCA_013140405.1 Methyloglobulus sp.
CGCAGATCTATTGCAAAAAAATAGTGGCACGTTTTCAGTTGGCTTATGGTTAGACAGCGATGCCTTTGATTGTGGCTTTAATTTTATCACCACTGGATTTAGCGTAAAACTGGCTGCACTGTTTGCCATGCTGTTGATGATTGTTATGCGATTCTCGATCAATTACATGCACAGGGAGGCTGGCTTTCACCGCTTCTTTTTTATTTTTAGCCTGTTTTCTTCAGCAATGTTAATGCTGATATTATCAGGCAACGTCATAGGCACTTTTGTAGGCTGGGAAATCGCAGGGTTGTGTTCTTACCTGTTGGTTGCCTATGCCTATGATCGCCCCGTTGCCGCTGCAAATGCGACCCGGGTGTTTGTGACCAACCGAATTGGTGACGCAGGGTTTATTTTAGGTATTGGTTTGAGTTATACCTGGGCCGAAAGCCTTAATTGGTCTGACATTAATGCCGCAATTGGGGATTTAAGTAAAGGCGAAGCGGCGGCGATAGCTTTTTGCTTTACTATTGCAGCATTGGCAAAATCCGCACAACTGCCTTTTTCGCCTTGGTTGGCACTGGCGATGGAGGGGCCTACACCATCTAGCGCCGCATTTTATGGCGCGGTGATGGTGCACGCAGGTGTTTTTCTGATAATCATGCTTGCACCGCTGATTAGTCAAACTCCACTGGTTATGGCTATGCTCATTTTCTCAGGCGCCACAACATCTCTTTACAGTTATTTTGTTGGCTTAACTCAGACTGATGTTAAGAGTTCGCTGGTGTTTGCGACTTCTGGGCAATTGAGCTTGATGTTTCTGGAATGTGGCCTGGGTTTTTGGCAATTGGCGAGCTGGCACTTATGCGCCCATGCTGTTGTCCGCGGCTATCTGGTACTTACAGCCCCTTCATTTATGCACAATGTCAAAGACATCCCAGTTAAACCAGTAGCCATAAAGTTTAGATGGCTGTTTACAGCATCCTTGCAGCGGTTCTGGATAGGGCAAATTACCGACTGGGTTTTGGTAAAACCGATTCGGAATTTGGCGCGTGATCTTAGTTATTTTGACGACAATATTGTTGACCGCTTTATGGGTGTCCCAGCTCCAGTGGCAATAGGTTTTGCATCCTCACTGGCGCACCTGGAAGAACATACCCTGGGGATTAAGTTAGATGCCAGTTTGGACAAAAGCAATAGCACTTTTGTCATAGGAACGGGTTTAGTAGGCGCGTTTGCAGGCTGGATAACAGGGTTAGTCCACTGGTTTGAAGATCGCTTGGTATTGGAGGGCATTAGCAAAGATGCACTGCATTTTGGTCGGGAGATGGGGCATCTCGCCAACAAGTTTGAAACCCAAGTGCTTAGGCCGCGTTATCTGGTTTTGCTGGTTTTTATCACCTTGCTGGTGGCATTTTAAGGCTTATGATTACACCAGTTATGTTTTGGTTTGAATCCGTCGGCTTTCCATTGTTGACGGCACTGATACTTATTCCCGTTGTAGCCTTGTGTGCCGTTTTGTGCACTCGGTCATCTGTGACAACGATATATGCTGGGTATGCCGCTACCTTGCTGAATGTCGGCCTCAGTTTGTATTTGTTGGCCAAATTTGACGATAATATGTCCGGCATTCAATTTGCCGAACAGTTCAGCCTATTGGGATTAAGTTACAGCGTAGGTGTCGATGGCTTAAATATCTTGTTTATTCCACTGACTGCTTGTGCAACTCTGTTGGTGCTGATCTATATTTCGGCAACCCGAAATGCGGGAAATAGCCGTTTAATCGCCTGTGTACTCGGTTACGAAGCCATACTTATAGGTGCTTTTTGTGCCTTGAACGTGTTGCAATTCTGGTTTTTGACTGCATTGGAATTGCTGCCGATCATTTTAGTCATCAGGCAATCGGGATTAGATCAAAAAAAGCGTCATCTGATTGTACGGCTATTGCAATTTTTTGGTGCCAGCTTATTGATGACATTGTGCGGTTTTTTGTTATTGGCATTCGGTCTGGTCGATTCGGAACACGGGCTGACTTTCGACTTGTTGACCCTAAAGAACAATAATGCTTATCTGCATGACGAAACCTTAATTTTTATTCTGCTGTTTTATGGCTTTGCCATTCGTATGCCGTTGTTTCCTTTTCATGGCTGGTTGCCGTTGTTGGCTGAACAAGGCAGCCTTGCCAGTATGGCAATATTTATCATTGGCTTGAAACTTGGCGTGTATGCGATGATCCGGTTCATCTTTCCGCTTGTGCCTGGCGTGGCGGAACAATGGGCGGATTATGTCATCGTGCTCTGTCTCAGCAGTATCTTTTATGGCGCTTTACTGGCGTTCATGCAAAACAATATTTTCCGCCTATTGGCGTTTGCCACGATTAGCCATACAGGTATGCTGGTTTTTGGGTTGTTCAGCTTCAATGAACACGGCCTGGAAGGGACTTTATTGTTGTCACTGGTTTATGGTTTGGCTTCTGTTGGTATGTTATTGAGTATCAGCCTAATTATTGAACAAACCAGAACTGCCATGATTCCCCGTCTGGGTGACTTGTTCGACAGTCATACCATCTTGGCGATACTGTTCCTGATTACCGCTTTAAGCACCATGATTATGCCCGGTTCCTTGGGGTTTGATGCCGGTCATTTCCTGCTTGAAGGTGTCATTGAAGAACACGAATGGGGTGTTTCCGTTACCATCCTCACTGG
>JABFSV010000416.1 GCA_013140405.1 Methyloglobulus sp.
AGATCAGCAATGAACGTTTCAAGGTCATGGAACGTAAACTGTACTTCGGCATTATGACACCGGGCATGATCTTAACCTTTGTCTTCGGACTATGGATGCTTGCCAGTTATGCCTGGAATACTTTTGGTACCAGCGGCTGGTTGCATGCAAAACTGGCCTTACTTGTGCTCTTGTTGGTTTACCACGTAGCCTGTGGACATTGGCTGATGTTATTCAAATATGACCGCAATCAACACGGTCATGTTTACTATCGCTGGATGAATGAAGTGCCGGTGTTGTTTTTGATTGGGATTGTTATTTTGGCGGTGGTGAAACCGTTTTAGGAAAATATGGAATAAATCCTGCTGATTCAGCATAGCTATATAGCTGGTTCTTTTTGAACCAAGCCAATACACTATATTAAATTTTTCGACCTTGGCAATAACCAAAATCAATACAACTACGGAAAATGTTATGAAAATACCTAAACCTGATGATCGAAAAACACTTCTCGAAGTTGTTAAAGTGGGCGATTATACTATTAAGGTCTATTGGGATGCAGATGATGTGCTACTACAGGCAAACGGATTTACGATGCTATTCCCAGAAAAACCAAACGCACTTGCACATATCATTAAAAAAGATTCACGCCCCGCTGTAACCCTACTTGACAATGATGCGGCTTTGCATGAACTCGACGAGATAGGCGAGCGTTGGAGACGGGCAGTTCATGATCGGATACGCAAGGATTGGGGCAAGGAATGCTTTGTGGCTGATGGCCAGGGTAATTGGCATCACCCGTTATTTGAAGATTCAGCTTCTCAATTTTCATGCATTCATTGTGATAAACATTTTTCGGGAGCAACTCTAGCTGAGAATCTATGGCATTGCCCATCACCTGATTGTGATGGAAGCCCAATGGATATTCATGGCATTGCTTCTTAAGTACCTAGATCAAACACGTAAGTCGCAAGCGACGTTAGCCGCGTTACACCGTTTGAGGCAGAACACGGCTAACGGTTTTCGACCTACGCGCACCTCATTTAATACGAGGCCGCACGCTCATTGAACTTGTCTCGTAAAACAGTCCTTAACCCTTAGAATCTTTCTTGGATTTCTTCGCCGCTTTCTTTTCTTTCGGACTCAGGGCTGGTTTTTTCTTGTCTTCTTTGTTGCTTTTTTGTTCTTTGCTCATGGCGTTCACTCCAGATAATTGATTGGGTTTTTGATAACCCGTAAAGGAAGCGGCGTTAGCCGTGTTCCGACGTTTGAGGCAAAACCCTACCGGTTTACACCCCTCAACACTTGTTCATTATCAGGCTTTCGACAACTTAATACACTCAAACATAAAACTGTCCAAGGCTTCTACGACCGGACAATCCATGTAATGAAGGCCCAATTCCCCTGAACTGTTGTGGTGTTTAAGGATTCCGCTTATGGAGAACGGTATGCCTGATTCCGGTAAAAACAATTCTATCCTGATCTTGCGATCTATGCTGGCTGGCATGGGGGTTCTGAGCTTGATTTTAACACCTGTATGGCTGATATCGACAACCTCGCCTTCCAAATTAGCCGGATTTTGGAGCGATTCCAGCATAATTATATTGGCTTTTAACCCGTGTGGATTAAACCGGGGGGACTGTCGTCTTTCTGCTTCCATCTTGGTGTTTCCGAAAAATTGTAAGTTGGTTGATTATAAGCAATTTGTTGTTAACAGCAAGATTGTATAAGCAACCAGTCATGTTATTTAGCAACAGCCTCCTTGAAATTAGTATTTAAGTGCTATCGCCAACGCTTAGCCTTACGTTCCAGCTTTTTTTCGGCCTTTAACTGCCGAATAAGCACTAACTCCACCAATTCCACCTCCATCATTTCGGGTGTTTCTAAACTAATTCGGCCTAACGTACCTGAACGAAATTCTGTCAGTAGGATTTTGGCAATCCTGTCCACATCAATTGAACCACCTGACCCAAGGCATCCCCGTTTTCGCCCCAGTACCGCTATTAATTCCTCTGCCTTAGAAGGCAGTTCATCAAGTTGGAAGCGGATTTTCAGATAATCTGGGTAATTAATCGACAAATATTCCAACAGGAAAAAGGCGATATCATCATGGCTAATCGCCGTATCTTTAATTGCGCCCGTGGCTGCCAAACGGTAACCGCTATTTTTATTTTCGAGGTTAGGCCAGAGCATACCCGGCGTATCCAGCAAGACGACATTCTCGCCTATTGCGATCCGTTGCTGCCTTTTGGTGACAGCCGGTTCATCACCTGTTTTTGCAATTGTCCTACCTGCCAAAATATTGATTAAGGTAGATTTACCTACATTAGGGATGCCCATAATTAGGGCATTTATCAACTTTCCTTCGCTTTTATCGGAAGCGGAAAGTTTGTGGCAAAGATCGGTCAATTGCCTGACTTTATCGGTCTGATCCATAGAAAGTGCCAAGGTTTTCACACCTTTTTCCTGTTCCAGATACGTCTGCCAACGTTGGGTGATGTCAGGATCGGCAAGATCGCTTTTGTTCAAGACCTTGATACAAGGCTTGTCACCTCGCAATCTCGCCAGCAAGGGATTTTCACTGCTGAACGGAATCCGTGCATCCAATATTTCAATCGCTAAATCAACTTGGACGAGAGTTTCTTTTATCTCTCGACCGGCTTTGTGCATGTGACCTGGATACCATTGGATGGCCATAATTTA
>JABFSV010000246.1 GCA_013140405.1 Methyloglobulus sp.
CCCCCTAAAATCAACTCGATTGCTACGATCTTTACTAAGCCCATTTCATCTCCCCGCTACATGATTCCATCATTTCAACCTATATATAATTAGCGCTAAAGGCAATTCTGGAATCCCTCATTGTCTTGGGATGTGGGTTTCCAGGAGGCATGACCTTATCGAATCCTTACTTTACGATGCCACAAGTAAATAATTTCTCCCTAGTACAACTAAAGGACTCGACGTCCTTGAATGACCCGCAGTATGATTACGACGGCCGCTATTACTAGCAGTATATGAATGAACCCGCCCAAAGTGTAAGAGGAAACAAACCCCAATACCCAGAGGATGATTAAAATGAGTGCAATACTTTCAAGCATGTGTGCTTCTCCGTAAAGGGCCGTCGACTGACGGCAACATAAAACTACCGATTACTATGTCGAATGAGGACAAATGTCGGTGACTTGTGCCTATAAAACCCTCCACCTCATGTTCATTGATTGTAAATAAGGTATTTGAGGGCTACTCGATGTGGCGATGCAGGCCGAGCCAGATTGCCTGGATACTGCTGCTCAGCCCGGCATTGTTTTTCAACTGCCATCTTTAATTTCTTTTTTAATCTCGTCTTTTATTTCTTCCTTAAGATCACCAAAGCCCGCTTGAATTTTGCCGATGTTCTTTTCGAGATTCCCTTCTGCCTCCATAGCCTTGTCCTCCAATACCACGCCTGTCGCTTCTTTGATTTTCCCTGTAACTTCTTCAACGCGGCCTTTTACTTGATCTTTGTTCATAAGTATCTCTTTATAATGTGTTAACCATGACCAAATAGCCATGGAGTAAAACGATGTTTCCATCGTTTAGCAAAACAATACAGGGATTACTAAACGTAGTCTGTGCGGTATCGAACACAAATAATTTGAAGTGGCAGGACACTAAATTCGGCTCAATTATGTTCAAGTAAAATGAGAAGTAAGTGCTAGCGATAGATGAGGGCAGTCTAGGTGGCCAAATTTAAGTCGCCATCAATGCAGATATTTTCAAACAGTCGAAAACATTTATATTTGGAGTTGAAATGCCACCAGAACCCAACTTTGTAGCTTTATCAAAAATCTAGTCTATAGGACTCCCTATGTTTGTTACCGCACAGTAAAGTGTCGTCAAAGAGCAGCATATTTCGCTGAAATCGATAAGGTTTTAAAATAACTCGTCCTATTGCAACATTTCTGTATTTGAAAGCCCCATTAGTATGCCTTGCAATCATCAAGTGTTCATCAGCTACTATCGCCCACGCAGAAAGCCTTGAAAGCGGTGTTGATATGCGAGTGATGTTGTGGTCATTGGCGGACAATTCGATTTAAAGTCCCAGCCACTTAACTTGTTCGCAAATTTTTTCCCGAATAAATGATGCATATCCATCGATACCGCCCGTGAAGAAAGGTATCAAACCCACCTAAAGCCGCAGCCAACGGGTAACCCGCCATTCTGATCAGGTGTACATTTTTGCCTTTGTTATGGGCTTTCTGAAAACTCAAACCATCGAATCTGAAATTGGTGCAAGTTATGTATTTTAGATACGCTTGACAATCTACAGATTGCAGATTAGGCATGCTTCTGGTCGCATCTATTCGATCCCCGAATGAAAATAATACACCGAGATGGAGCGACAAAAATAAATTTTCATATATGTACGTTAGCGCACTGAGATATAAGTGATGAATTCTTAAAATAAAGAACAAGGAGCGCGATATTTAATTTCCAAGTTGGTCATGAGTGCCAGATTTAATTATAGCTGCACCCCAATATTTCTCTACCAAAGGATTTCATATGAACCGTTCAATAATATATTTACTTTCCCCCAAACTGACCCTTGCTTTGCCGGATTTAAAATACAGGAGAGACTAATCATGAAAACGCAATTTCAAATTATTTTATTTATTGTTACATTCCTAAGCGGTTTCGCCGTTTTCGGGGAATCAGCTGCGTTGCAACCACAATCTCAAGGCGATATTACTTTTGTAAGTGGCGGGGTGGGGTTGGACGAAATCGATGCCATGCGAGCCCTAAAGCCAAAGTATAATTTACATCTTTTGTTCGCCGTAAATTCAGGGGAATATCTTAGCGATATAGAGGTCGCTATATTTGATAAAAAAGGGAACATATTTATGCAAGCCATGTCCTTAGGGCCTTTTATGCTTGTTAACCTTAAATCCGGAAGTTACTACGTAAAAGCTTCCCTCGATGGACGCGTAATATCAAAGAAAGTGACAATAACTGGCCATAAGACAACGTCATTATCTATCATTTGGCCTCATGAATGAGGTAAAATTCAACGGTTTTGACTTATGGTGGCCGCAAAATTCCGATATCCTTGTTGCTCACGAAAATCAGGATTTTGCATTTCAACTGCTAGCTTCCAGGAGTATGTAACGACGACTCACTGAATATTCCAACACCAAAATCCGAGAGGAAAACGATAAATCCTGTGTGTTAGGTGCTGACCGTTTCAAGCAAAGCATCCAAGACCTACTAGGCAACGCGTAAAACCCAAAGTCAAAGGGGCGGCGAAAACAGTACAAAACTAATCGAATCATAAAACTCAAAGAAACAATCGTCTGTCTGGTTTGTAGAAAGTTGATGCAGGATCATGAATTACCGCTGTGGGTCGAGAACATAATATGAAAGCGAAAATTGCTGTTGCAT
>JABFSV010000077.1 GCA_013140405.1 Methyloglobulus sp.
CCATAATAACCTTTAGCTTGTTTTAAAACTTTTTTGTGTCTTGCTCTGGCAGTTACGCCTCTTTTAACTCTGGCCATTACTTTCTCCGGCTCAACTGTAAGGCATCATACGTGCGACCATGCGCACATCTGATGGATGAACCGAAGCCGGTTTGCGTAACTGACGCTTTCTTTTGGTGGTTTTCTTGGTCAGGATATGGCGCTTATGTGATTGCCCACATTTGAAACCGCCGTTACCTGTCCGCGCGAAACGCTTGGCAGCGCCCCGATTGGTCTTTATTTTTGGCATTTGTTTTCACTCCAATAAATTAAATAAAATCCCTGAGAATAACCCAACAAGGCAAAATGCATGGCCCTGGAGAATTAATGACAGCAAAACTGCTGCTGTTTGGGCAAACTTTCCTTGGTTGCCGTATAGCTTCGCCTTAAAGGATTGACCCTAGGGGCACAGCTAACTTTATTGAAACGCTGATTTTAAATCAGTGTTTCGTTATACATAAAGACACCCATTATTTTCTCTTTTTGGGTGCCATGACCATGACCATCTGTCGACCTTCCATTTTAGGAAATTGTTCGACTATGGCCAATTCTTCCAAATCCTTTTCAATGCGTTTCAGGACATCCATGCCCAATTCACGATGCGCCATTTCGCGCCCCCGATAACGCAGGGTTATCTTGGTTTTATCGCCTTCATTAAGGAATTTGACCAAATTTTTTAGCTTGACCTGATAATCGCCTTCATCAGTTCCAGGCCGAAATTTTATTTCTTTAACTTGGATCTGCTTTTGTTTCTTTTTGGCTTCTTGCAGTTTTTTGTTTAGCGTAAACTGGTATTTGCCGTAATTCATCACTTTACAGACTGGTGGATCGGCGTTTGGCGATATTTCCACTAAGTCAAGGTCAGCGGCATATGCGATTTGCCTTGCTTGATCTATCGACATAATTCCCAATGCCTCACCTTCGACACCTGTGACTCTCACCTTTCTGGCGGTGATTTCATCATTCAGGCGCGTTTCATCTTTTTTAGCAGCGATATTTCAATCCTCCGAGTACAACATTATGTTTTGTCTTCAATCTCTTGCCTTAATCGTTGAGCAAAGTCACTGATTGACAGACTACCTAAATCTTCACCTTTCTGCGAACGTACCGTAATAGCCTGATCTTCAAGCTCTTTATCGCCAATAATGATGAGATAAGGTATCCGCTGCATGGAATGCTCGCGGATTTTAAACCCGATCTTCTCATTTCTCAAGTCTATTTTTACTCTAAAGCCTTGTTTTTCCAGCTCTCGTGACACGCCCGTAGCATATTCAGCGTGTCGGTCTGCGATATTGAGCACCACCATTTGTATAGGTGATAACCAAACCGGAAATGTACCAGCGTGTTGCTCAATTAAGATGCCGATAAAACGTTCTAGGGAACCCAGTATAGCCCTATGTAGCATCACAGGCACTTGCTTTGAGCTGTCTTCGGCAATATAAGTTGCACCTAAGCGCCCAGGCATAGAGAAATCGACCTGAATAGTGCCGCATTGCCAGACCCGTCCGATACAGTCTTTTAAAGAAAACTCAATCTTGGGGCCGTAAAAAGCGCCTTCACCTGGCTGCAATGCCCAGTCCAGGCCTTTGTTATTCAATGCTAACTCAAGGGCGCTTTCAGCCTTATCCCAAACGGCATCGTCACCCACCCGGTTTTCAGGGCGGGTAGACAGCTTAATAATAACGTCTTCAAAACCAAAATCTTTGTAGACTTCAAACAACAAGTCGATGAAGTCAGAGACTTCATCCTGGATTTGGCTTTCTGTGCAAAAAATGTGTGCATCGTCCTGGACAAAATTCCTGACCCGCATCAAGCCATGTAAAGTTCCAGATGGCTCATTACGATGGCAAGAACCGAATTCAGCCAGACGGATCGGCAAATCACGGTAACTTTTTAAGCCTTGGTTATAAATTTGCACATGGCAAGGGCAGTTCATCGGCTTGACGGCGTAATCACGATTTTCAGAATGGGTCGTGAAAATCATGGCACCAAATTTGTCCCAATGACCTGATTTTTCCCACAAGGAACGGTCAACTAACTGTGGCGTTTTAACTTCGCCATAGCCGTGGCCTCGCAATTTTTGGCGAATGTATTGTTCGATTTGCTGATAAAGTACCCAGCCTTTTTCATGCCAAAACACCATGCCTGGCGCTTCTTCTTGGACGTGGAACAAATCCAAGGTTTTTGCCAATTTACGGTGATCGCGCTTTTCTGCTTCTTCTAATCTATGCAGATAAGCCTGTAATTCTTTTTTGTCGCCCCAGGCAGTGCCGTAAATGCGTTGCAGCATTTCATTGTTGGAATCGCCCCGCCAATATGCACCGGCAATCTTCATTAATTTGAAAGCCGTCAGCTTTCCAGTGCTGGGTACGTGTGGGCCACGGCATAAATCAGTAAACCCACCTTGCTCGTACAAAGACAAATCTTCGTTTGCGGGGATGGATTCAATTATCTCGGCTTTGTAGTTCTCACCCTGATCCCGGAAAAATTTTGCCGCCACATCCCGTGATGAAACCGAACGGGTAATGGCGAAATCCTTTGCCACCAATTCTTGCATTTTGGCTTCAATGGCGGACAAATCTTCTGGTGTAAACGGGCGTTCGTAAGCAAAGTCATAAAAGAAACCGTTTTCGATCACCGGCCCTATCGTGACTTGTGCTTCAGGGAAAAGTTGTTTGACGGCCTGAGCTAAAAGATGGGCTGTAGAATGCCGGATGACATCAACGCCTTCTTCGTCTTTTGCTGTAATGATTTGCAGGGTCGTATCATGACCAATCAAGGTGCTGGCATCAACCAGCTTGCCATCAAGTTTGCCAGCCAACGTTGCTTTAGCCAATCCAGAGCCAATAGAACGAGCAACATCCAGCACTGTTACGGCTTGATCAAATTCGCGTGTTGAACCGTCTGGAAGGGTAATAACCGACATTAATAATACTTTTTGGCTCTACAATAAAAAAAGCACTGACTAGCAGTGCCTTATAAAAATCTGGTAGGCGCGATTGGACTCGAACCAACGACCCCCACCATGTCAAGGTGGTGCTCTAACCAACTGAGCTACGCGCCTGAAATTAACTCATTTTCAGGCTCGCCATTATAGCAACAGATTCGATATTAGCAACCCCAAATACAGCAAACCTGATGCACTATAGAAAAATTTCCTATCCTAATCGTGCAAGTCAACCTTTGGCATCCTTTTTAGCTTTTCAACCACTTTGTCACCAAATTCTTGAGTGCTTATCATGGTCACACCACTGCCAGGCTTGGAAAGGTCGGCGGTTGAATAACCGTCGGCAAACACACCCTGCATAGCTGCCCAAATATTTTTGGCCTCTCTATCCATGCCGAAGCTGTTTTCCAACATCATGGCAACCGAACCGATCATGGAATACGGGTTGGCGATATTTTTTCCAGCGATGTCTGGTGCTGAACCATGCGAAGGCTCGTAATAAGCCTTGTCATCACCCAAACAGGCCGAAGGCATTAAACCTAAAGAGCCCAGAATGCCGCCACCCTGGTCGCTCAGAATATCGCCAAACATGTTTTCCATTACCATTACATCGAACTGGGTCGGGTTTAGGCACAAAGCCGTCGCTGCCGCATCCACCAGATAATTGACGACTTTCACGCCAGGATATTCCTTAGCGACTTCTTCCATGACTTCATTCCACAGTACGCTGGATTTCAGCACATTGCTTTTATGGATGTTATGCAGCAATTTCCTGCGTTTCATGGCTAATTTAAAGGCCTGGTGCATGATGCGGCGGATTTGCAGTTCGTCATATTCGAGTGTTTCCTTCACATAACGTAAGCCTTGTTCGTTGATGCCGGATTCTTTGCTGCCAAAATACAGGCCACCCACCAATTCGCGGACGATCATAAGGTCAATGCCTTCACCGATAATTTCAGCTTTTAGGGGTGAAAAATGCCCCAACGCCTTGGGTAAGAAAACCGGACGAAAATTGGCGTAAGTATTATATCGCCGACGTAAGGGCAACAACGCACCGCGTTCTGGCTGTTTATCAATGGGGATATTTTTCGATTCCTCATGGCTTAAGCCAATTGGCCCTTTAAGGATGGCATCGGCCTTGTCGCAAATGTCGATGGTGCTTTGCGGAAACGCATCACCAAACTCAAAATAAGCACAAGCGCCAAATGCCGCTGGCATCAACTCAAATGTGACCGCATTGCGTTCTTCAATCACTTTAAGAACCTTAATGGCTTCCTGAGTGATTTCTGGGCCAATGCCGTCGCCCGCCAAAACTGCGATTTTATAATGCTTCATTGTTTTCTCTATCTATGTATCAAATGACCTTAAATTAGGCCTGTTGCGTAATATTTTCAAAGCGCAACATTCTACTTTATTTTTGCAAGAATAATGGTCGAATGATGAGCAGAGAATTGGTTTCCGACTAAAGAATACACAAAAGCCCGAACACGATTGTCCATATAGAGCCTGATTTAGACTCTGACGTGTAGCTGTTTATGCTGCCATTTCCGGCGGGTATGCCTGTTACTGGAAAAGTTCCATAAATTCTTGGTTGCTAGATTTATGGATTAACCGTTGACTTTTATATTGCTTGAGGTCACTTTGCACCAAAAAAAAGCTCTCATTTGCAACATCGCTCAAGAAATTAACGCCAGCCTCATCACTGGCTTCACAGTTGGTTGATACGGCTCAAGCATAGCACCTCCTGTTTTGTGGCAGTCCGCACTCGACTACCCATATCGTTTATCGTACTATCCAATTAGCCGGATAATAAGCTGCAAGCAGAGCGGTGACAATTTTCGCCCTTAATGATCTAGATTATCTAGAGGATTTTTATGCAAAAAATAACTATAAAAACAATTGGCATTATCGGGGCTGGTGTTGCAGGTATTGGTGCAGCCAGATTATTGAGTCAAGCTGGATTTGAATGTGAAGTTTTTGAAAAAGGCGATCAGGTTGGTGGTGTGTGGACGGCGGGCTATCACACTTTTGGCCTGCAAACACCCAAGTCGTTATACGAAGTGCCGGATTACCCGATGCCTGACAGTTACCCACATGTTCCAAGCGGCGCAGAATTGCAGGCCTATTTTGAAAATTACGCCAAAGACTATAAGGTTTTTGAAAAAATTCGCTTTAATACCGACATAACTAAATTAGATCAGGACAAAAATGGTAATTGGATTGTCCACTATATTGACCAAAAATCAGGCGAGTCAGCGCATAAGCAATTTGATTTTTTGGTGGTGGCAAGCGGCATTTATTTTGACCCTTATCTTCCCGAATTTCCTGGTCAAGATGCGTTTAAGGGCAAAATTATGCATTCGTCCGAATATCGAACACCATCATCAGTAACAGGCCAAAAAGTCGTAGTTGTTGGTTTTGGAAAAAGCGCGTTGGATGTGGCGGGTGATGTCGCCAAATTCGCCAAGCAAACCAGTTTAGTCTACCGTAAAGCCCATTGGCCGATTCCGATGGATGTGCTGGGATTCCTGGATGTCCGCCGAATTTATTTGACTAGGCTTGCAAGTGCTTTTCTGCCGCTTTATCAACGCCCTGATAAGTGGGCAAAAACACTGCATGAACGCTTTCCCAGCTTAGTTTCAGGTTTTTGGCGTTTGACAGAATGTATTATCAAATTTCAGTATCCACTAAAAAAATGTGATGCCTTATCAGATGAGCCGATAGAAATCGATATTTTCAATCTGGATTTTTTACCCCGCAAAGAAGTTTACCAATTGATGCAGCAAGGTAAAATCAAAAACCAGCGCACCAGTATTAAATCATTCACGGAAACAAGCATCGTTCTTGAGAATGGTGAAGAAGTAGCTTGTGATGTGGTTATTTTTGGCACGGGTTATAAATCCAACTATTCATTTCTGCCAAAAGCGTTCAAAAAATCACAGGAAGCCGATGGGGTTTATCTATACCGGCACATCATTCACCCAGATTTACCCAATATGGCTTTTATCGGCAGGGCGGCAACATTTTCTAATTCGCTTACTTCACACTTGGCTTCAGTTTGGCTAGTCAACTTATTAAAAGGTAAATTCCAACTACCTGCTCGCGAACAAATGCTGGCAGAAATTGAGGCCATTAGACAGTGGAAGCGTAGCTTTATGCCAGCTATCTCAAGCCGCGCAACGGTGATTAAACTGCATATGGTGCATTACCATGACGAATTACTGCGCGATGCGGCTATCAATCCTTACCGTAAAAATAACCAATTTTTAGAATGGTTCAGTGATTACCGACCCTCAGATTATCGGGAAATTTTGTCTGAAATTGCTGATTCTTGATAGCAATGCAAACGGGTGCGATTGTTGAGAAGTTTCTTGAAAAGCCCCGCGCTGAGCAATTAGTGCGCTGCCCAAGATTCTCAAGCACAGGCCTTTAACATCTTTTACTTTTTTTACGAAAATAACGTAAAATTAAATTAATTGATGGGAGCTGTTATGACTGAAGTGTTGTTTGTATTAATTACCATATTTGTTACGTATGTTGTGTATAAATCGGCGAGCGAAAAAGATCAACAAGCCATTCCGACCAGCAAGGCAGAGCCTGAGCAGACAAGCGTGCCTGTCGCCATTCAGGCAAAGCCTGAAAAACCAGTCGCAGCCGTTAAACCTTCAACGCCTCGTTCAGCCAGCAAAACTGCAAAAGCTGCTGTGGTAAAACCGGTTGTTGAAGCTAAAAGTCAGATAGTGCAAGAACTCGTTGATTCAACCAGTCAGGCAGAACCTGAGCGGCCAATTGTGCCTGTAGCCATTCAGGCAAAGCCAGAAAAACCAGCCGTAGCCGTTAAACCCTCAATTCCTCGTTCAGCCAGCAAAACTGCAAAAGCTGTTGTGGTAAAACCGGTTGTTGAGACTCAAAGTCAGGCTTTGCAAGAGATCGTTGGCCTAACTGCTGGCAGTATTTGGAACTATCTGGATAAAAATGGCCCCACCACCGTCGCAAAACTGGTTCGTGAACTTCCTGAAGATGAAAAAGCGGTTCAACGCAGCATCGGTTGGTTAGCCCAGGAAGGCAAAATAACGCTCGACACTATTGACCGGGCTGAGACCATTTCTTTGAAAGAATAGCCAGTATGGCGGTCACTCGATCAGCAAGTGATTGTTGACGGCTGGGTTTTATCAACATGTTGTAGCATGGTCAAACAGCAGAAATAGAAGCCGAAACTTTTCTGAACAATCTAAGGGTAAGTTTAATACTACGGACAAGGTAAACAATGCACCCTAATTTTTTCAAGCAACTATTGCTCATCAGTCAGTTTGAACTCAAAAGGGGCTTTGCGACCCGTAAAGGATTGCTGTCTCTAGTGACTTTTGTAGTCGTCTGGTATTTTATCCTGCTTTATCCACTGCGATTTGCTGCTGATCTGTTGGCACAGGAAAAAGGCTTTAAGCAAAACTCCAGCCTTTTAGATTTTATCGGTTTTGGGTCATTACAACTTTGGCCGATTCCCGAATTTGGCGTGTTTTGGCAGTTTGCGCTGCTTATCTTCCCTATGTTGAGTATTACAGTGGCTGCTGACCAGACTTGTTCGGATCGTGAACGTGGCACCTTACGTTTTATCGTCATGCGTAGCAGTCGCAACGGCTTGTTCTTTGGTCGGTTTGTTGGCGTAATGGCTATTCAGGCGTTATTGATCTTTGCAACCGCATTTAGCACCCTTGCGCTGGTACTGTATCGTGATGCCTCGCTGTTTTCTTCAGTATTGCCAAGCCTGTTTGTCATTACCTTTAATGTAATCTTAGCCGTGCTACCGTTTACCGCCATGATGGCAGCATTATCCGCCAGGGTTAAATCGGCACGGCAAGCGACCCTTTGGGCGATCCTGATTTGGACGTTCCTGGCTGGAATAATCAGTGGTTTTGCCTACTATTTGCCAGCACTCGATTTTTTTAAGTGTCTAATCCCCGGCTACCAATTATCTGAGCTGGCGCAATTGTCAGAATGGCGGACGCTGCAATTGGCTTACATTCCCTTACTGCAAAGTCTTGTATTGTTGGCTTTGGGACGCTGGATTATGGCTAGGCAAGCACTGTGAACTCACCAATTATTCAGTGTCAACGTCTTAACCACGTTTATTCGGGCAAAACCGCACTCCACGATATTAATTTTGAACTGAATGCGGGTGAACCAGTCGGTTTGGTTGGCCCCAATGGTGCTGGAAAAACCACCTTGCTCAATATCCTGTCGGGATTTTTGCGCCCCACTTCTGGCATCGTCAAGCTGTTTGGTTACCCGCCTGGCACACCGGAACTTATTGGAAAAATCTCGGCACTGCCACAAGACGCAAGGCTAGACCCAAGTTTTACCATTGTAGAACAACTGGTTTTTTATGCCCGTCTACAAGGGTTGACGAAACCACAGGCAACCTTGGAAGCAAGCAGGGTTTTAGAGGCTGTCTCACTAGCAGAAGTAGCCCATGAAAAGCCGGGGGCGCTCAGTCACGGCATGGCTAAACGGGTGGCGATTGCTCAAGCGCTGATCGGTAAGCCGGTGCTGATTTTGCTGGATGAACCCACCGCTGGGCTTGACCCTGTTAATGTCCGAACGGTGCGGTCAATTATTGCAGAACAATCGTCATCAACTACCTTCATCATCAGCTCACACGATTTGTCAGAACTTGATCGGTTGTGCCAAAAAGTGTTGTTGCTGGAAAAGGGTGTTTTGCAGCCGGAGACATTTAGCCAAAACGAACAACAGGCCACCACCCGTTTTATTACCCTGCAAATGGAAAATTGTCCGGCACAGGAAGTGATCGCTAAACTCCAGGCATTGGAAGGTGTCCGGCAAGTTACTAACCCCCAAAAAAATGAATTTATCGTGGCGTATAACCCTGGGCTGCAACCAAGCATGGATCTGCAACTAATGCAGTGTATCAGCACTAACCACTGGCAATATCGGCAGTTGAGCCACGGCAAGACGTTAGAAGAAAAACTGTTTTTTAGAAATTAAAGGTATTTTTGGCAATCTGCGGCCGGCTGATTG
>JABFSV010000303.1 GCA_013140405.1 Methyloglobulus sp.
GGATGGCCTTGCATGTTGACTACGCTTCCGCTCGCGCTCCAACTCCGTCAACACGCCCGGCCCCTACGGCTACGCGGGGGTCGTCGTACACCGCTCCACTAGCGTTACGCTTCCGTGTACTCCTTCACGGAATTAAAACAAGTTATGGTTTTGCTCCTGACGAATCTCATCAAGGGCAACCTTTTGCCTGGTCAGGTTTATAATAATGACAGCGAACACTATTTGACCCTTGATTATACAAAAACAACAGCAATTAATCAGCAGCAATATGATGCCATAAAAAGTTTTGCCGATAATCCTTATTCTTACGGTTTTGAGCATGGGTATGATGGGATAATTAACAGCTGTATAGATTTTACTTGGGAAGCAATGAATCATGGTGGTTTAAATCCAATGGGATTTGAAGGAAATTACTGGCCGACTTGGAACATAACAGCAGCTGACAGTTTAATTGATGGGTTTCTTGGAGATATATTTGGTGCCATATCAACTCTTGTTGATGGTGAATCATGGCAAACCCACATCTCCGAACTCGTCGATGATCTCTTCAACGCCGCCGCCAAATTCGTCCAACCCCGCCGCGACCCATTGACATTGGACCTCGACGGCGACGGCCTGGAAACCGTCGGCACGGCGGCTGGCATCCTGTTCGACCATGACGGCGACGGCATCAAGAACGGCAGTGGCTGGGTCAGTGCCGACGACGGCTTCCTGGTGCTGGACAAGAACGGCAACGGCACCATCGACAACGGCCACGAACTGTTCGGCGATGCCTTCGTCAAGGCCAACGGCCAATTGGCGGCGGACGGCTTTGATGCCCTGGCAAGCCTGGACGGCAACGGCAAGGTGGACGCAAGCGACGCCCAGTTCGGCAACCTCAAAGTCTGGCAAGACCTCAACCAGGACGGCCTGAGCCAAGCGGGGGAGCTGTTCACCTTGGCACAACTTGGCATCGCCAGCATCAACGTCACCAGCACCGACCACAGCCAAACCTTGCCGAACGGCAACCAAATCGCCGACCTCGGCACCTACACCAAGACCGACGGCAGCCTGGGCACCACCGGCGAAGTCATCGGCGACATCAACCTCGCCACCGACACCTTCCACCGCCAGTTCCCCGACCACCTGGACACCAGCGCCGTCGCCCATTTGCCAGATATGCAGGGCAGCGGCGCGGTACGGGATTTGCGCGAGGCGGCTAATGATTGCCGCTGGAGGATGGCGGCATGAACTTGAAACAAAAGTTAACCCAAAAGGTGGGCTTCACAGGTTCAGCCCAATTTACGCACTAGGTAGTTATACGTATAGAATCAGCGGCTTTTTTGCAATAGACTATACGGCAATTTAAAAACGGCTACCGTTTGATGGACTAACACATTGCAACCGATACAACAAAACGCAAACCAACAGGACGGCATGACAACCGCCGATAACAGAAATGACAAACGATGATGACAAACAAAAAGATGACGAGCCAAAACCATGCGGCGCAATACGCTACGCTATTGCGCCCTACGGCCCTTATTGCTCCCTACGGATTACGCCTTACCGCCTTGACCTCATTGATACTTACAGCCTTGCTTTTGGCAGGGTGCAAAAATGACTATATCATTACGGTATGGAACAGGAGCGAAGCGTCCATTGTTATCAAGCGAGGGCTAGTTGATGAAAATGTAATTATGAGAAGTGAAGTTCTTCTTGATCCAATTGGAAAAAAATTTGTTCTACTTCCAGAAAAAGCGACTATTGCTTCTATAGCTGTTAGTGACCCAAAACAGTTGAAATTGCTTATTGAAAATGGATCAACCAACTTACAAAGTGAGCTTTCTTGCGATATTAAAGATGAAAATGGCGCTGGCTGCATACTTAATGTGAGTTATTACGGAAATGGACAATTAAATTGTCACTGCCAATCACTGTATCAAGATTAAATAACGGAGCGAAACAATGAGTCTTAGTGTTCAAGAGGTTATAAATTTTTTAAACAACCCAGCCTCCAGCCGGACGGGGCATGTTGCCCCGTTCGTAACATTTCGACGTGGTTCAACAACGCCACCGCTGGCAAAACGTGAGTGACGGGGTAACATACCCCGTCACGCGGGTACAACTCCTGTACCCTATACTTTATCAGGGCAATCAGCTGCTGCGAATGCTGCATATGCAGTTAGTGCGGTAGGACGTGCCGAGGTACGAGGCGCATCAAAGGAGAACAGATGAATAACGATGACGGCAACAAAATTGAAACCCTGGGTTCAAGGTGGCAACCATATTACGAATTACCAGTAACCGCTATATGTTGTTTGTGGTCTGTATATTTTTCCCCCTTGAAAAAATCGGTGTATGTGCGTGGTTATTTTTTCGGCGTTGTCTTAGCATTTTTGAACGCTTTAGGTGCTTATGGAGATAAACCAAACACCCCACCGATAGAACAATTAAATGTTGCAGAAGGTGTTATTGAGTTTGCTGACCATAAACCCACAAGAGGCGGGGCTTCATTAATGGTGATGTCGAATAATCAAAAGCCGCTGCTTTTTAGTTGTAATGGGGGCAAAGCGATTCGCAGGGATTGCGTCCCACAAGATGACCGAAATAAATATCGCGGTAAAAATGGCCGTGTGTTGTGGTTTGTATCGAATGGATTCTTTGGGAAATACACGAAGCTTGCTCAACTAGAG
>JABFSV010000144.1 GCA_013140405.1 Methyloglobulus sp.
GCAAGATCGGCTTCCGCCGGACTCACATTGATTTTGATCGGTAACAGTAAAGGTTGGCTGGGTACTGCGCCTTGTTGGGATTGCTGCTTCAAGCGTTCGTAAAGAACCCGTTCGTGGGCGGCATGGGCATCGACCAGGATAATGCCGGTACGGGTTTCCGCTAAAATGTAGATATTATGTAAATGGGCAATGGCAAAGCCTAATGGTGGAAACGCTTGGTTTCGCTGGCTAATTTGTTCTTGCCCAGTTACTGTATTTGATTCCGCACCTGTTCCCGAATAGAGCTTGGCATAAGCTTGTATGGTTTCCTCAACCTGAAATGGGAGTGCTGACTGTGAAGGCTGATAAGTCGAGTAGGCAGATTTATTAACTAAGCTATTGTCGGCAAAAGTTTCGTTTACATCCGAGCGAACAATAACTTTCTGCTGCATAACCGGATTTACAATATGAACATTAGGCCTTACCTCTGCCAATGCCCGGTGTAATGCCGAAAACAAAAAATCATGGACTAATCGTCCTTCCCTAAACCGAACCTCAAGTTTTGCCGGATGTGCATTGACATCAACCAGGCCAGGATCAAGCGTTAGGTACAAGACAAATACCGGATGCCGTCCATTAAATAAGACATCTTGAAATGCTTGCCTGACCGCATGGGCAATCAGTTTGTCCCTTACTAAGCGACCATTCACATAGAAAAACTGCATGTCTTGCTGACTCCGGGAAAAAGTAGGCAATCCCACCCAACCGGCTAGTTGCAGTCCCGATGATGCGACATCTATTTTTATCGAATTCTCCAGAAAAACAGAGCCACAAATCCCCGCAATCCGTTGGTGCTGTTCGGTTTCTGTGGTGGCTTTCGGTAATTGGAAGATTTCTTTTTGGTTATGGGATAAGGAAAAACCAATATCAAAACGGCTTAATGCCATTTTTTGGATCAGGCTCTCAATATGGGCAAACTCGGTTTTTTCCGTTTTCAGGAATTTGCGGCGGGCGGGCGTGTTATAGAATAAATCCCGGACATCTATTGTCGTTCCTGGTGGATGCGGGTCTGGTTGCAGGTCAAAATCTTTTTCAGTACCATCGGTGGATACCAGCCAGGCACAATCGGCATCAGCAACACGGGAAATCAAGGTCAGCCGTGAAACAGAACTGATGCTGGGCAGTGCCTCACCACGAAAACCCATGCTGGCAACGCGCTCCAAATCCTCAAACGACGCTATCTTGCTGGTGGCGTGGCGGGACAAAGCCAAGGGCAAATCTTCTTTGACAATGCCACAACCATCATCCCTAATTCGTATGCGTCTTGCGCCGCCTTGTTCTATGTCGATGCTGATCGTCGTCGCACCCGCATCGAAGCAGTTTTCAACCAGCTCTTTAACCACCGACGAAGGCCGCTCGACCACTTCACCTGCGGCAATCTGGTTGATAAGTTGAATAGGAAGCACCTGAACGCGCATGGCTTTACCAAGAACAAAACCGCCATTCTATACGACCGTATACTGACTGGGTAGCTTGTTGGAACAAAACACTGGATGGCCTAAAATAACTTGCACCTTTAACCTTTCACCTTGTACCTTATGCAAAGTTCTATTATTCGGGAATACCAGTGTTTGAAATCATAAAAAGCGGCGGTTGGATGATGTTTCCAATCATTTTGAGTTCGATTATCGCGATGGCTATCGTCGGCGAACGTTTTTGGTCGTTACAAAGAAAGAAAATATTGCCGCCGGAATTGTTGCCACAAGTACGGAAGCTGTACATTGAAAATAAAATGGATGAGCCAACCTTACGCCGCTTAAAAATCAGCTCACCGCTAGGCCACATATTGGCGGCTGGTCTTGCTAATAGCAGTCACGGTAGGCGAGTCATGAAAGATTGCATGGAAGAAGCAGGTCGTAAGGTGGCACATGATTTGGAACGCTTTCTTAACGCGCTAGGCACGATTGCGGCAGTGGGGCCATTGCTGGGCCTGCTAGGTACTGTTTTCGGCATGATAGAAATATTTTCTTCCATGATGAAACACGGCGCTGGCGACCCCAGTTCTCTTGCGGGAGGTATTTCGGTTGCCTTGATTACGACAGCGGCCGGATTGACGGTTGCTATCCCCAGTTTGATTTTTCACCGCTATTTTGAACGCTTAGTTGATGAATTTGTCGTCAGCATGGAAGAGGAAGCATTAAAGCTGATTGATGTCTTGCACGGTGACAGAGACGACGAGACAACCTGATGAAATTTCAACGCAAAAGACGGGAACGGGTTGATATTACACTGATTTCTATGATTGACGTGTTGTTTGTTTTGCTGCTTTTCTTCATGGTCTCAACCACATTTAACCGCCATACCGAATTAAAAATTAATCTACCAGAAGCAAAGGGATCAGAGCCAGAAGACCATCCTAAAAATGTTACTATGGTGATTGACGAGAAAGGTGGGTATATCTTAATTGCAAGTGATGGGCAAAGTCGTAGATTACCTGGCCAGAACAGGGAAACACTAGCTCGTGAATTATCAAAGCTTGCTTACCAAGCAAAAGATCTTCCATTCATCATCAACGCCGATGCAAAAACCCCCTATCAGTCGATGATGACTGTGCTAGATGTTGCAGGGCAGGTGGGTTTTAACCATATTACATTTGCAACCCATCAACCGGAAAACACGGAAGAATGAAAAAAACACTCGCCCGATGGGCGGTGGACATTTGGTATAAGGATGCGTTTCTGGGGATTTTGTTATTGCCGTTTGCGTCTATTTTCTCTGACATTGTCAGAGTTAGGCGGTTCTTGTATCGCAAAGGTGTCCTAAAGTCGCATACGTTGCCAGTCCCCGTGATTGTCATCGGCAATATTACGGTGGGTGGTACGGGGAAAACGCCTTTAATCATCTGGTTAGCGGAACTGCTGGCAAAATCGGGTTACAAACCTGGAATCATCAGCAGAGGCTATGGCGGCAAGTCCGAGATATGGCCGCAAGCTGTCAACGAGAATAGCAATGTCACAAGCGTGGGTGACGAAGCCTTATTGATAGCCAAGCAAACCCGTTTGCCCTTGGTTGTCGGCTCGTCACGGGTTGAATCCGCAAAGAAGTTACTGGCTGAATTCGATTGCAATGTGGTGTTATCTGATGATGGTTTACAGCATTATGCCTTGAATCGTGCTATTGAAATTGCGGTCATTGATGGTGAACGGCGGTTTGGTAACGGCTACTGTTTACCTGCTGGGCCTTTGCGAGAACCTATTGAGCGGTTAAGCAGTGTTGATTTCGTGGTTGTGAATGGCGAAAAATATGCAGACCATGAATTTTCCATGCAGTTAGTTGGTGATACAGCAATTAATATGAAAACGGGTGAGCAAAAGCCATTGCAAGCATTTCAAGGTATTGACTGCCATGCCCTAGCAGGAATAGGGAATCCTGAACGCTTTTTTAAATTGCTCGAATTGAATGGCTTAACGTGTTTAACGCATAGTTTTCCCGATCATTATTCATTTGAATGCGATGATATTGAATTTGGCGACAACAAACCTGTGCTAATGACAGAAAAGGATGCGGTAAAATGCACCCAGTTTGCAGGGCAACACCATTGGTATCTACCAGTAACCGCCGTTCCCGAACTCGATTTTGGGCAACAATTTTTAGACTTACTCCTTAAATCCAAGCATAAAAAGCATGATAGATAAAAAATTACTCGATATTCTGGCTTGCCCACTCTGCAAAAGCCGTCTGATTTATAACAAAGCCAATCAGGAATTGATATGCAGGGCTGACCGCTTGGCATTTCCGATCCGTGATGACATTCCCGTGATGCTGGAAGACGAAGCCAGGGAAATAACAACCGAAGAAGCGGATGCCTTATACAAATGACGCTACGTTTTAAGGTCGTCATTCCTGCCCGTTATGCGTCCACCCGCTTGCCGGGCAAACCGTTGCTTAACATAGCCGGAAAACCCATGATTGCCCATGTTTGTGCTAGGGCGCAACAAGCGGGGGCAGAAGAGGTTGTAGTTGCTACCGATGATGAGCGGATATTACAAACCGTTACCGATCTGGGTATACAAGCCGTTATGACACGACCAGACCACCAAAGCGGTACGGAACGGATTGCCGAGGTAGCCGAACTTTGTGGCTGGGCAGGTCATGAAATCATCGTTAATTTACAAGGCGATGAACCTTTGATCCCGCCTGAAATAATCAAAGAACTTGCGGCAGTTTTGAACGGACAACAGCAAGCAGGGATTGCGACATTGGCGGCTAAAATCGTCGATTTTGAAGAAATATTCAATCCCAATGCCGTAAAAGTGGTGTTAAACAAGGACGGCTATGCGCTGTATTTCAGTCGTGCACCTATTCCCTGGGATAGGGATGGTTTTGTGAAGCAGCCCAAACACGTTTCTGAGAAGATGCCTTATTACCGACATATCGGCATGTATGCCTACACCGTCGATTTTCTCAAACGCTACTGCCAGTGGGAATCTTCAGTATTGGAAACAGTTGAATCATTGGAACAACTCCGCATTCTTTGGCAGGGTGAAGCGATTAGGGTCAAGGTTGTTGACAAGACTCCAGCGGCTGGGGTTGATACGGCAGAGGATTTGGTGAGGGTAGAGGGGTTGATGAGGTTGCAGCAATAAGATTAAGCCCAGCAAACAAGGTAAATGTTCCTACCTAGCCTACAAAGTAACGTATCAACATCGCACGATACCCCGTGTTTGGATTCTGGGTTACGGTAACTCACGCTAGAATGCCTATGTTAAAAGCTAACAATTATGTCATCCGACAAGGCAACACTAAACCAATTTGACATCTCGTATGGGTAACAGTACCTTAGACTGTTTTCCTAACCCACACAATCCGCATTTCTCAAGAGCTGTTAATGGAACAATTTCATCGCATAAGCCGTTTACCTCCTTACGTTTTCAATATCGTCAATGAACTCAAAGCCAAAGCACGGGCGGCGGGTGAGGATATTATTGATTTCGGCATGGGCAATCCAGACCAGCCCACACCAGATCATATCGTCAACAAGCTGATCGAGGCCACCAAGCGCCCTGATACGCACCGTTATTCGGTGTCCAAAGGTATTCCACGGTTAAGGCGGGCGATTACCAATTGGTACAAAACCCGCTTTGATGTGAATTTAGATCCAGAGACAGAAGCAATTGTCACCATTGGCTCGAAAGAAGGTTTGGCGCACTTGGCACTGGCGACATTAGGTCCAGGCGATGTGGTGCTGGTGCCCAATCCTGCTTACCCGATACATCCTTATGGTGTGGTGATTGCCGGAGCGGATGTGCGGCATGTGCCATTGATACCTGGGGTTGATTTTTTTGAGGCTCTGGAAAAAGCCATTATCGAGTGTTGGCCGAAACCTAAAATGCTGATCCTGAATTTTCCTGGCAATCCGACCAGCCAATGCGTGGAACTGGATTTTTTTGAGAAAATTATCGCCTTAGCCAAAGAGCATAAAATTTGGGTCGTGCATGATATTGCTTATGTCGATATTGTGTTCGATGGTTATGTTGCGCCGTCGATACTCCAAGTGGAAGGTGCTAAAGATATTGCCGTGGAATTTTTCTCGATGTCCAAAAGCTACAATATGCCGGGCTGGCGTGTTGGCTTTATGTGTGGCAATAAAGAGCTGGTTTCTGCATTGGCACGAATTAAATCCTACCTCGATTACGGCACCTTTACGCCTATCCAGATCGCCGCTATCGCCGCTTTAGAAGGTCCGCAAGATTGCGTGCGGGAAATTTCCGATATGTACTGCAAACGCCGCGACGTGTTGTGTGAAGGCTTGAACTCCATCGGCTGGCCGGTGGAAAAGCCGAAAGCCACCATGTTCGTGTGGGCGAAAATCCCCCAACCTTATTTGGAGATGGGTTCACTGGAGTTTTCCAAGAAACTGTTAATCGACGCCAAAGTCGCCGTCGCCCCCGGCATCGGTTTTGGTCAGTACGGTGACGACCACGTCCGGTTTGGATTGATCGAAAACGAACACCGTACAAGGCAGGCGATTAGGGGGATTAAGCAGATGATGAAGAAGGATGGTGTTGTGTAAACCCAAATAAATTTCAATTGGCATCCATAACGCTAAATTTTATTCAGATAAGTTCATGGATAAGCAAAAAATATTAGATGAAATAAAACGTACAACTAAAGAAAATGGTGGTGTTCCTTTAGGTATGGAGCGATTTGCTCGTGATGTGGGTGTTAAAGTACATGAATGGCATGGAAAATATTGGTTACGCTGGAGCGACGCATTGGCGGAAGCTGGGTTTGAACCTAACAAATATAATATTGCTTATAGCGATGATTTTGTTTTGGCAAAATTAGCTAGTTTTGTTATCGAATTGGGGCATTATCCAATTAACGCTGAATTGAAAATGAAAGCAAGAGCCGACCGAAATTTTCCAAGTCATAATGTATTTGGACGGCTAGGTAATAAAAATGAATTAAATTTAAAGTTGCAAAAATTTTGTTCCCAACATAATGAGTATAGTGATGTTATTCCATTATTACCTCTTCCTCAATCGACAAGCGACAATGAAAACATAACAGTGGTTTCAAAAGGTTATGTTTACCTGATGAAACATGGCTCTCGTAATGAATACAAAATTGGGCGAACCAATAACGTGATAAGGCGGGAAGGAGAATTGTCCATAGAGCTTCCAGAAAAGCTTTCTCCTATTCACACAATTGAAACAGATGATCCTGCTGGAATTGAAAAATACTGGCACTCAAGGTTTTCGCAAAAACGTAAAAATGGAGAGTGGTTTAGCTTATCTGCGGAAGATGTAAAAGCCTTCAAACGATGGAAGCGAATTTGTTGATCCCTTTTAGAGCCATAGCGAGTAACCTGGATGGAGCTTGCGGAATCCAGGTTTTCGTAGCTTCGATACCCCTATTACATTGCACTTCATACGGGCTACATCTACCTTACAATTGACAAGCCCTGATGCGACTGTAATTTCTTACTTTAAGGCCGTAAGGCGCATTCCGTGAAGCGGATTAACGAGTAGCCTGGATGAAGCTTGCGGACTCCAGGTTTTCGTGGCTTCGACACCCCGTATTACGTTGCACTTCATACGGGCTACAACTTACTCGCAATTGACAAATCCTGAGCCAATCTGTAAATTCTTACTTTTTTCTTACTTTGGGTGATGAGCGAGTAGCCTGGATGAAGCTTGCGGAATCCAGGTTTTCGTGGCTTCGATACCCCGTATTACGTTGCACTTCATACGGGCTACATCTACCTCACAATTGACAAATCCTGAGCCAATCTGTAAATTCTTACTTTTTTCTTACTTCGGGTGGTGGGTCATGGATTTCGTTAAACTTTCCAGCAAAGGCCAAGTGATTATTCCTAAACCGATACGTGATGCCTATCATTGGGACACGGGGCAAGAACTGACGCTTATCGATACCGGCAACGGTATTCTGTTGCAACCGAAAGCCCCTTTTGTCGAATCGGCGCTCGACGAGGTGGCGGGTTGCTTGCTTTACACGGGAAGGCCTAAATCAATAGCTGACATGGATGAGGCCGTTGCCGAGGGGCTTAAGGCGCAGTTGCATGATTGCGGTTGATACCAACATTATCGTTCGCCTATTAACCCAGGATGATGCCGAGCAATACCAAAAAGCCCATCACTTATTTGCCAACAATGAAGTTTTTATTCCCGATAGCGTCATTCTTGAATGCGAATGGGTGTTGCGGTTTGCTTATCATTTTGACAGCGTGCAAATCAACACGGCAATGACCAAGTTGTTTGGCTTACCAAATGTGCATCTGACTCATCCCGCTTTATTGGCGCAGACGCTTGTTTGGCATTCACAAGGATTGGATTTCGCCGATGCGTTTCATCTTGCCTTTTCACAACATTGCAATGCATTTTATTCTTTTGACAAGAAGATGATTAAGGCAGCGAAGACTATTGATAGCTGCAATGTTGTTTTTCCGTAAGTTTCGATCTAAAAAAACATCCCCGAAACTGAAGATGCCGCGTAAAATATCGTGCATATTAGGCCGGATTTAATCCATAACAGAATTAAAGGATCAAACTTGAAACCCGTAAAAATAGGCATTATAGGCTTAGGCACGGTCGGCGGCGGCACGGTTAACGTGCTGAAACGCAATGCCGAAGAGATTGCGCGTAGGGCAGGGCGGCAGATCGTCATAACCCGTGCATCCGCCAAGGATTTAAGCAAGCAACGTATTTGCGATACCCAAGGTATCGCTTTGACGACCGACCCTTACGAAATCATCAACGATCCGGAAATCGAGATTGTACTGGAGTTGATCGGCGGGGCAGGGGCGGTAAAAGACATGGTGCTGGCGGCGATTGCCAACGGCAAACATGTCGTGACCGCCAACAAATCGCTGATAGCCTTGCATGGCAACGAGATTTTCGCCAAGGCCAGCGAACAAGGCGTGATTGTCGCCTTTGAAGCGGCGGTGGCGGGTGGCATACCGATTATTAAAGCCATCCGCGAAGGCTTAAGCGGCAACCAGATTCAATGGCTTGCAGGGATTATCAACGGTACGGGTAATTTCATCCTGACCGAAATGCGTGATAAAGGGCGGGATTTTTATGATGTACTGGCAGAAGCCCAAGTATTAGGCTATGCCGAAGCCGATCCGACCTTCGATGTCGAAGGCATTGATGCAGGGCATAAACTGACTATTCTGGCTTCGATTGCATTTGGCATCCCCTTGCAGTTTGACAAAGTCTTTACTGAAGGCATTACCCAAATTACCCGTGCAGATGTGGAATATGCTGAACAATTGGGCTATCGAATCAAGCATTTGGGCATTGCCCGAAAAATGCCGGAAGGTATTGAATTAAGGGTGCATCCTACGCTAATCCCAGAACGCAGGTTAATCGCCAACGTGGATGGTGTGATGAATGCCATCGTGGTTAAGGGTGATGCGGTGGGGCCTACACTGTATTACGGTGCCGGTGCGGGTGCTGATCCGACGGCTTCATCTGTGGTCGCTGATG
>JABFSV010000544.1 GCA_013140405.1 Methyloglobulus sp.
GAACTGGTTTTGACAGCCAGACGTTGAAGCAATAGCCGCATATCTGGGTCATCAAGAAGGCTCTGATTGAGTTGCTTCAGAAATTTTTGATGTTTTGATTCCAGATGAGTGTATACGTCCAGCAGGCCAAGACCGGTTTCAGTCAAATACGTGCCACCTCCCTTGCTTCCCCCGATAGCTGTGCTGACTAATATCTTAGGGGCGCTATTATTCGCCCGTTCAATGATCTGCCAAGCACCTTTATAGCTGAGGCCACACTCCTTAGCGGCTTGGCTAATGGAGCCGGTTTTTGCAATAGCCTTCAACAAAACAATCATGCGGTGATCAATGCCGGATAACCGTAGCTCTCCTTCAACCCATGATGTGTTGGTGTCATTTAATACAGTCATGGCAAGTGTCGGTTCAAAGAAAGTTTCGGAAAACACATGTTATCCATTGTAGAGCAGATGTTATTTCCATTGAAGCAACAATTATTTTCATTTGTCGTTATATACTTCTATACATATCGCTGTAAAATATCATGGAGTCTATTAACTTGACGGTAGCTAATTAGTGAGATTGATTAGGTATGGGTTTTTTAATTAATCAAACAAGGGGAAATATGATCAGTCTACCAATACGTCCTATTGATGACTATTCCAAGGCATTTATTCATTTGCCAATACTTTACATGATATCGCTTGGCATTAATTGCCAAGCAGCAGATAAAATCAACTACACCAAACCACCCTTCGCAACGTTTGCCAGCCAAATGACTGACGGCTTAAGCGGAGGCGGTAAATTTGAAAAACCTGTGTGGAACTTGCATGATGCTTTGAACCTTCCAGATTGGTTGTCGTTTAATGTCGAACATCGTACCCGTTATGAAACCATGGATGGTTGTTTCCGGGGCGGTTGTAAAGGGGGCGACCAGCAAATCCCCATACAAACCGACGTGTTTCTGGAAGCCCGTTGGAACGGGTTCAGGTTGGGCGGGGAATTCCTTGATGCACGCGAATTCGGCTCTGATGAAGGCTCTGGAATCAATACCACGTCGGTCGATGATGCCGATTTCATCCAGGGTTATTTGGCTTACGCCGACCAGAACATCAATTACAGCGGCATCGGCGGCGAGGTGATTGTCGGCCGACAAACCCTGAATTTCGGCAGCCGCCGCCTCGTTGCCCGCAACGTGTTCCGCAACAGCATCAATAGTTTTACCGGGGCACGGGTTCATTTACTTGATTATAATAACTGGAAATTGAACGTATTTGCCACCATGCCGGTATTACGTTTACCGGCTGATGAAACCGGCTTACTGGATAACCGCCAACAATGGGATGAGGAAGATGACCGCACTTGGTTCTCTGGCGCATTTTTGGAAGTCTTCGATATTGCCTGGAATATCAATGGCGAGCTTTATCTCTATCATCTCGAAGAAGGCGATAGCCCCAATAACCTAACCCGCAATCGTCGCTATTTTACGCCAGGATTCCGTTTCTACATCAAACCGACACCAGGGGAGATTGACTTTCAAACGGAAACTATTGGCCAGTTCGGTACTGTCCGTGGCAGCACAAAAGAGTCGGATGGTAAAAATCTCGACCATGCCGCCTGGATGCAACATGCTGATGTCGGTTATACCTTCGATCATCCGTGGATGCCGCGGTTGGCGCTGGAATACGATTACGCCAGTGGCGATAAAAAACAGAATGATAATCACGACCAACGTTTCGATACCTTGTTTGGCGCACGTCGCTTCGATTTCGGCCCAACAGGAATCTACGGTGCTTTCGCCCGCAGTAATATCAACACGCCGGGTTTCCGCATTACCGTGAACCCACGTTCCGATGTGCAACTGGGGGTCAGTCACCGGGCTTTCTGGCTGGCATCGAATACCGATACGTGGACGACTACAGGAACTGCGACGACTGCTTTGCGTGATAAATCCGGCAACACCAGTAATTATATCGGTCAGCAATTGGAGCTGACCGCCCGCTATGATTTCAACAGCAGCCTTAATTTCGAAACCGGCTGGACGCATTTATTTAAAGGCGCATTCGCTAAAAATGCGCCGAACGCACCGGAAGGTAAGGACATCGATTACTTTTATGTGCAAAGCCTATTACGCTTCTAATTAATCAGTGGAGAATATTATGCAGTTAACTCAGTTGAAACGCTTATCCGTACTATGCCTGTTGCTTGTTTTCAGCTTGAATTCACAAGCGGCGACTGTATTAGTGGCGGTAGCCTCCAATTTTACCAAGCCCATGACCGACCTAGCCGCCGCATTTGCCAAAGCAACCGGTCATGAGGCTAATCTATCGTTTGGATCATCCGGCAAATTTGTCGCCCAAATTGAAAACGATGCGCCGTTTGAAGTGTTATTGGCGGCGGATGAAAAGAACCCAAAGAAACTGGAAGAATCGGGAAAAGGGGTAGCCAATAGCCGCTTTACTTACGCCATCGGTAAGTTAGTATTATGGTCGGCAACGCCGGGTCTAGTTGATGACAAAGGCGAAATCCTGGGCAAAGGTGGCTTTAAGCATTTGGCTTTAGCTGATCCTAAACTAGCGCCTTACGGATTCGCAGCCGAAGAAGCGCTCAAAAACTTAGGTCTGCTGCAAAAGCTGAAACCTCTGTTTGTGTTGGGTGAAAACATAAGCCAAACCCAGCAGTTTATTAGCACCGGCAATGCCGAACTGGGCTTTATCGCGTTATCGCAAGTCATCGGTAAAGACGGCAAAATTGCCGAAGGTTCCGGCTGGGTCGTGCCTGATACCTTGCATAGCCCTATCCGCCAAGATGCCATACTGCTGCTTAAGGGCGAACCTAACCCAGCAGCATCCGCCTTGCTTAAATTTCTAAAGTCTCCCGAGGCTTTAGAAATTATCCGCAGTTACGGTTATAACCTGCCTGAATAAGTTCCTGCCATGCTAAATGCCGGAGACCTAGCCGCCTTATGGCTGACCTTTAAAATTGCCAGTCTCTCAACAATACTCATGTTGTTGCTGGGTACGCCATTGGCTTGGTGGCTGGCGCGGACACAATCCCGCTGGAAAGGTATCTGTAACGCCCTTGTAGCCATGCCGTTGGTATTGCCTCCCACCGTACTTGGCTTTTATCTGCTGATAATGATGGGGCCGAAAGGTCCTATCGGTCAATTGACAGAGCTTCTCGGAATAGGGACATTACCGTTCACTTTCGGTGGTTTGGTTATGGCTTCGGTCATTTATTCCCTGCCGTTCGTCGTACAACCTTTACAAGCTTCCTTCAGCGGGATTGGCCGACAGCCTTTGGAAGCCGCTGCCACCTTACGCGCCAGTCCGTTGGATACCTTTTTTAGCGTTGTGCTGCCATTAGCGAAGCCGGGCTTTTTGACTGCCACCATACTAGGATTTGCCCATACCGTTGGTGAATTCGGTGTCGTGCTAATGGTCGGAGGCAATATTCCTGAGAAGACCCGCGTAGTGTCGGTGCAAATCTACAACCATGTCGAAGCCCTGGAATATTCGCAAGCACACTGGCTAGCAGGCGGTTTGCTGGTATTCTCTTTTACCGTGCTGCTTATTTTGTACAGCGTTTTGAAAACGCAGCCCAGCTCTCAACCCTTCAAATGAAGACCGGGGCAATCACCGCAAGCTTCCAGCTCGATTACGGTAGTTTTAAACTGGAAGCCGATTTGTCCTTGCCCGGCTCCGGTATCAGCGTATTATTCGGCGATTCCGGATCCGGCAAGACCACTTTGTTACGCTGCATGGCCGGCCTTGAACGACCTCAGCACGGCTTTTTCGGAATCAATGGTAACGTCTGGCAGGATAGCGATAAAAATGTGTTTGTGCCGACGCACCAACGCAGTTTAGGTTATGTGTTTCAAGAAGCGAATCTGTTTCCGCATTTAACTGTCGCTGAAAACCTTCAATTTGGCCTTAAACGCATTGCCACGCAACCAAGCAATGGCACTATTTTGAATGCAGTTGTCGAGCTGCTTGGCATCAGCCATCTACTAGACAGAATGCCGGAACGCTTATCAGGGGGTGAACGCCAACGCGTCGCCATCGCCAGGGCGCTAGTGTTAAATCCCGCTATTCTGTTGATGGACGAACCTTTGGCTTCGCTGGATTTAAAGCGCAAGCAGGAAGTCATGCCTTATCTGCTCAAATTACAGCAGGAATTCAATATTCCTATTGTTTACGTCACCCATTCCCGGCAGGAAGTCATGCAATTAGCCGATTATTTGGTCATCCTTGAAAACGGTCACGTGCAAGCGGATGGGGTGCTGAGGGATATGCTAGGCCGCCTGGATTTACCGCTTGCGCAGGATAAGGATGCGGCGAGTGTCTGGCAGGGAACGATAACCGGTCACGACAATGAGTTTCAACTATCCAACGTCGAATTTAACGGTGTATCGCTCAGTTTGCCGAATATTGATGCAGGTTATGGAACCCGGTTGCGGGTGCAGATTCATGCCCGCGATGTCAGCTTGACGTTGGAAGCGCCCAGCCAGACCAGCATCCTCAATGTTTTACCCGCAACGATTACCGGCCTTGCCGACGATCAAAGCGGGCATACGATTGTTCGTCTAACCTGCGGGCAGGAAACCCTGCTTGCCCATATTACCCGTAAATCGTCCCAATTATTGGGGTTACGGGCAGATCTACCCGTCTTTGTCCAAATCAAAGGCACCTCACTTTTACATTAACCAATGGAGAATCCCATGCTTACAAGCGCACGTAACCAGTTCTCAGGAACTATCAAAGAAATTAATATCGGTGCAGTCAATGCCGAAGTTCTCATTAATTTAAAAGGCGGTGAAACCATCATCGCATCGATCACCAAAGACTCGGTCGAGAACCTTGGTCTTAAATCCGGCTTAGATGTGATTGCCTTAGTTAAAGCGCCGCAGATCATCCTGGTGACCGATTTCGGCGGTTATAAGCTCTCCGCCCGCAACCAGTTAGCAGGTGAAATAACCCTGGTTAAATCTGGTGCCGTCAATGCCGAAGTGGATATTCAATTGAAGGGCGGCGATTTGGTTGCTGCCACGGTCACCAATGACAGCGTGGAAAACCTGGGGTTAAAAAAGGGTCAGGCAGTAACGGCGGTATTTAAAGCAGGCGCTGTGATATTGGCGGTTGCAGGTTAGTCTTGGTAATAGACAGCTAACGCTAACTGGGTGCTTTCTAGGGGAATAAGGTAGCTATGTTATTGGAGATGGATGTAAAACTGCGGCGCGGCAATTTTGTACTCAATAGCCAATTGGAGTTGAATGACATCAACACCAGCTTGTTCGGCAACGCCTTCGCTCAGCCCCAGCTTGATGAAGCGCCGAAACATCAAGTCCCGTGCCAGTTGTTTCTCCGGGCCAGGGTGGTCGTCCAGGCTTGCTCGCCTTGTTTTTTGTCGTGTACCCCAGAAAACCGTCTTTCTATTTCATGCCAGTCAATCAATTGATGGATACCGTCAAGCTCTTCCAAAGCTTCATGGTGTTTGACAAGGGCATCGCTTAAGCTGGTTTGGGCTAGGTTCTTCGAGGACTGGGCTATTGCTCGGACTTTAGTAAAGGTTTATTTTACCCGTTTTGGGACTTGGTTTGTGCAAAGGTCTCATACTATGAAAACTTGTTTTTAAGTTGCTGTTGCTTTGACCCAAAAATCACCAAATGAATCAGGACAAACCTAAAATTATTGTTTATTACGACGGGGCCTGCCCCAAGTGCGTCAAAGACAGGCGCACTTATGAAAAACTTGCAGGGAAAGCAGGCGCTTATGTCTGTTGGACTGACATCACTGGTCAGGAAACGCTATTGCGTGAAATGGGGATTGACCCGCACAAGGCATTAACCGAATTGCACGTCCAGAATGAGGAACGGCAGATTCTTTCTGAAATGGATGCATATATTTTGCTGATGGGCAAAGTGCCTCTATTGAAACCTTTGGCTTGGTTGATCGGCTTGCCTTTGATTCGTCCGTTGCTCGCTAAAATTTACCATTGGCAGGTTTCCCGGCGACTAAGGCTCAGTGGGCGGCTCTGATTTAACCCAAACACTATAGTTTTCTTTAGGTTATTGATTCGGCCTTTTAATGTTTGAACCGTTCGTACTGAGCTTGTCGAAGCACACGCGCATTTCGACAGGCTCAAAGCGAACGGGAGTTAAGACTTCACAAGGCCGAATCTATAGCGTAATGCCTCCTTCATAGATGATTATCATAAACATTAAGGGCATCGCAACGATTCCTCAATTTTTGGGTCATAATTCTTAAGGAATCAGTTAGCTAAGATTTAGCCCTACCTTAAATTCAACAAAATTAACTTTCTTAGCGCCTGAGTTAGACTTTCTGCAGGTCAAAATAACAATAAGAAGCGAAGAGTATTTAGATGAAGAGTATTTTAGTAACCGGCGCCACCGGTCAAATCGGTGTGGAGTTGACGCAGGCATTGCGTGATGAATATGGCGCTGCTTATGTGACCGCTGCCGGGCATACTAGCCAGCCACCTGGGGATTTGACACAGACGGGGCGCTATTGTCACTTTGATATCCGTGATGCCTCAGCGCTTAATCAAGTCGTTGAAAACTATCATTGTGATACGATTTTTCATCTCGCCTCATTACTTTCCGCTGTGGCTGAAGCCAAACCGCTTGAGGCTTGGGACGCAAATATGAACGGCCTGATCAATGTACTCGAAACCGCAAGAACACACGGTTGCGCCGTGTTTTTTCCAAGTTCCATCGGTGCGTTCGGCCCCGAAACAACAGGTTTCAATACACCACAGGATACTATTCAGCGGCCTAAGTCTTTGTACGGCATAACCAAAGTGTCTGGGGAATTGCTTTGCGACTATTATTTTCATCGTTATGGTGTCGATACGCGCGGTTTACGGTATCCGGGACTGATCTCCAACAAAGCCTTGCCGGGCGGGGGGACGACCGATTATGCGGTCGATATTTTTTATGCGGCGGTCAAAAATCGCCATTATGACTGTTTTCTTCGAGGCGATACGCAACTGGACATGATGTATATGCCGGATGCTATTACTGCCGCTATCACGCTTATGGAAGCGGATAGTGCAAAACTAAAGCACCGCAATGCATTTAATATTACCGCCATGAGCTTTACCCCTGAGCAGCTTACGACGGAAATACAAAAATATCTCCCCGATTTTACGGTCAGTTACTGCGTCGACCCAGTCCGTCAGGCGATTGCCGATTCCTGGCCACGGCATATGGATGATAGCGCCGCCCGCGCTGAATGGGGCTGGGAGGCGAAGTATGATATGACCACAATGGTCAAAGATATGCTGGAACAAATCACCGTCAAGTTGAACAAAAAATTGAGGTAGCCACTTATGTCGCTTAATAAAGTAGAACAATTGTTCAATGCCAAATTGATGAGCCTGGAGGAACAAGGCATACGCAAAGGCAACGAAAAAACCGTCATCGGGGTCAAACCTGCTGAAAACGGCTTTGGCATCCGCTATAAGCTTGAAGGCTACGGAGATAGGGCTTTCTTACGAATGAATTCAAATTCTTACCTGGGATTGTCATTGCATCCCCTAGTAATGAAAGCGGAAGCCGAAGCAGTTGAAAAATATGGTACCGGCCCCGGAGCGGTGCGGTTCATTAGCGGCACTTACCAGCCGCATAAAGAGCTGGAAAAACGGCTTGCCGAGTTCCATGGACGCGAATCGGCCATGCTATTCAGTGCCGCCTATGCGACGATGATGGGCGTTCTGCCCCAATTTATATCAGAAGATACCCTGGTTGTTAGTGATGCGCTTAACCATAGTTGTATCATTAATGCTATCCGTTTATCCCTACCGGCCAAGAAAGAAGTTTATGCCCATGCAAATATCGATGCGCTGGATAAGATTCTTGCAACCAATAGAAAGCAGTTCAAACGGGTATGTGTCGTAACGGATGGCATTTTCAGTATGCGCGGCGATCATGCACAGATAGACAAGATTAATGTTTGCTGTAAGCAACATGAAGCAGATTATGAAGAAGGGATTATCAGCATAGTCGACGATTCTCATAGCGTAGGTGCTTTTGGCCGGAGCGGGCGCGGTACCGAAGAAGTGACAGGCGGAAAAGCGGATGTCCTGATTGCTACTTTGGGTAAGTCGCTTGGCGTTAATGGCGGTTATGTGGTCGCTAGCCCGGTGGTGATAAATTATTTACGTGAAACTTCCCCGTTTTATATTTACTCGAATCCCATTACACCTGCTGAAGCCGCCGCCTCTTTGGCGGCATTGAATATTTTGGATAGCCATGAAGGGTTGCGGCTACTCGAAAAACTGAGGTGTTTTAGTACTTTTCTAAGGGCTGGGCTGAAACGCTTAGGTTATGAAACCTTGCCGGGCGAACACCCTATCGTGCCGGTTTTTGTCAGGGACACCAATAAAACCTCAGCCTTGGTCGCCCATTTGTTTACCCATAATATTCTGGTAACCGGATTGAATTATCCCGTTGTACCCAAAGGCGAACAGGAAATCAGGTTGCAGATTTCCGCCGACCATACCGAACAGGATTTGAAATTTTTTCTGGACAAGCTGGCTGATTTTAAGGGATAGGCTATTTATGGGTCACTGGATCATAAGATTTTCTGTTAGTGTAAAGCTATGTTAAAACAAACTCCTCTCTATCGGCTTCATCTTGAACTTGGCGCTAAAATGGTCGCATTTGGCGGTTACCACATGCCGATATATTATCCTGGAGGGATTATTCACGAACACCTGCATTGTAGGAGTAAGGCTGGTTTTTTCGATATATCGCATATGGGGCAATGTCTAATTTCTGGCGATGAGGCCGCTAGTGAACTGGAACGACTAACCCCCAGCGATATTATTGGGCTAAAACCTGGGCAACAAAAATATACCGTACTGACAAACGAGGAAGGCGGCATCATTGATGACATCATCGTTACCAGCATCGAATCCGGTTTGAGGATCGTTGTCAATGCGGCCTGTAAAGACAAGG